>NVSD01000124.1 GCA_002401105.1 Flavobacteriaceae bacterium
TCAACTAGGGATTACACGACAGACTTTATACAATAAAACAAAAAGGTATGACCTTTAAGAAATAATTATCCAAATACCTCCTTTAAAAAGTATCTAAAATGGTAAGTAAAAACTTATATATAGCAATTATATTCAGAGTAGTAATTTTGACAGGAACAGCAATTGGGTTTTCCTTTCTTATAGTAAAAAATCAAATTGGGCTTGCTATTTTTATAGGGCTTAGTCTGGTTCTTCAAATAGTATTTTTGATTCAATATCTCAACACAACCAATCGAAAAATAGCCTATTTTTTTGATGCTATTAATAATGAGGATTCAAGTATCTATTTTCCAGAAAAAATGAAGAATACCTCTATCAAAGAGTTGAATAAAAGTTTGAATCGTGTAAATCATCTCATTCAAAAAGTAAAAATTGAGAATCAACATCAAGAACAATTTTATCAAACAATTTTAGAACAAGCGGCTGTAGGAATATTAACGGTGAACGAAAAAGGCCATATTATAGTTGCCAATGAAACCGTAAAAAAAATATTGAATTACGAAAGCTTAACACATATTGAACAATTAAGAAAAATTGACGATAAGTTATATGCTTTAATCTCAAGATTGAGCCCATTTCAACAACAATTAATTCTAATTCCTAACGAACGTGAACATGTGGCCTTGACCGTAAAAGCATCGTCCATTAAATTAAATCATGAAAAGTTTTTACTGGTGGTTATACAAGATATTAAAAATGAGYTRGAATCTAAAGARATAGATTCCTGGATTGGATTGATTCGYGTATTRACACATGAAATTATGAATTCGATTGCTCCCATAACCTCTCTTTCTGAAACTTTATCCAAAATATTTTATAAAGAGAACCAGCTAATCTCTCCAGAGTATCTTCAAGCAAAAGACATACAAAATACCGCCAAGGGATTAGCCGTTATTCAATCACAAGGAAACAGTTTAATTAATTTTGTTTCTTCGTACAGGTCTCTCACAAAAATCCCCAAACCAGACAAAGAACTGCTTTCTGTTCTTGCTATTTTTGATAAAATAAGAATACTCGTTAGCCAAGAAGATGGTTTTGACAATGTGAAATTTGTTTTAGAAATAAACCCAAAGAACCTGGAAGTATTTGCCGATGAAAAACAACTGGTGCAAGTACTCATAAATTTAGTGAAAAACGCTATGCAATCCCTTCATCAACAATCAGATGGAACTATTAAACTTAGTGCACGCAGGAATACTTTTGAAAAGGTTATTTTAAGTATTTCAGATAATGGCCCCGGCATATCTGACCAATTAACAACTCAAATTTTTATTCCTTTTTTCACCACTAAAGAAAAAGGTACTGGAATTGGTTTAAGTCTCTCTAAACATATAATGAGGCTACATCAAGGAAATATACAGGTGCAATCAATACCCCATCAACAAACAACATTCACATTAAAATTTCCATAACCTAAACCACTAGGCCTAAAATTTAAAGAAGAAACAAATCTAAAAATAATTCTGTCGCATCTGTTCTTCGTAAATACGAAAAGTATGATTGAATACATTATCCTATATCCAATGATTTGAAAGGTTCAAAGGTTAAGTAATTGGAATTCTATTGTTGATTTTTATTTATCAGGTGTACAATTTCTACTCCTGTAATAGTTCCTTTGGCTGATTCAAAATTTGTAAAGCCTAGACTTTGAATTAAAGGTTTCCTTTTCTTTCGATAATCTGGTTCTACATCTTTATCAGACACCTACTATCTACCCGTGAGTAGTTTCACTTATTCTAATACCTTTATGACCCGATATCCCCCTAAATTTTAAACAAAAAAAAAGCTCCATCTTTATGATGAAGCTTTCCGCTTAGTAGCGGGGACTGGACTCGAACCAGCGACCTTCGGGTTATGAGTTTGCACAAAGGCCCCATTTCACGCTATATTAAACTATATTTTACTTAAATCGTTTACGGAATTGTTTACGGTAAATTAAACAATATTTATTATTGTAAACATACTAATATTTCAAAACAAAACTTAATTATTTTAATATAAATATTCAGTATGGTTTGGAGTTCCTAATAAATATGTGACTAATTAACTAAGCCACTTTTTTAACTTCACTTTTTAACTTTATTTCCATTTCAAGAGGTGATAAGTAACCTAAACTAGAATGTAATCTTTTGATATTGTACCATGAGATATACTCATTTATCGACTCGTGTAACTGCAGATATGACATGTACTTGAAACGATAGAGCCACTCATACTTTATGGATTTAAAAAAGCTCTCAGCAACAGCATTATCCCAACAATTACCTTTTCTACTCTTGCTCTGCGTTATTTTCTCATTAAAATTTAAAATAGCAGTCATTTTATTAGAGGCGTATTGTACTCCTCTGTCTGAATGAAAGATAAATCCTGGATTAATTGATCTTGTTCTTCGAGCCGCAACCCACGCCTTAACTATGGTGTTTTGGGTGGTCATATCCTCACTTAAAGACCAACCTACTACTTTTCTGTCAGCTAGATCAATTATCGTCGTTAAGTAATTCCAATGATCATTTACACGTATATAAGTAATATCTGACACCCATTTATCTCCTGTTTTCAAACTAGTAAACTCTCTGTTTAATCTATTTTTAGCAATAGGGTAATCGTGCTTAGAATCTGTGGTTACCACAAAAGCCTTCTTCAAAACACTTCGTAAGCCCATTTGTTTCATTAACAGCGCCACGTAAGAACGGCAATAATACATCTCTTCTCGTTCCAGTTCTTTTTGAATTCTATGACTTCCATATATCTCTCTACTTTCGATAAAATGATAGGTAATCCGCTCCATCAAATCTAATTTAGAWGTCTTCTGTACTCTCGAATCTTTATTGTTTACCCAATGATAATATGCGTTTTTACTAACACGCATGCATTTACACATCTTTTCAACAGGGAAGGATACTCCATAATTAAAAATGAATTTATACCTTATCTGTCGCTCTTGGAAAAGATGCTTACCGCCTTTTTTAATATATCACGCTCCATAGTTACGTTACGAAGCTCCTTTTTTAGTGCCTTTAGTTCCACTTCCTCCTTGGTTAACTCTTTCTTTTTAGAAAAGTCACCCGATTTAACCTCGTATTCTCGCTTCCATCGAGATATCATACTTACATCAATATCGTAATCTGTACTAATCTGTTTTGCTTTCATTCCAGACTTTAATAGTTCTACTATCATTACCTTAAACTCATTATCATGCTTTTTTCTTCCCATAATTCAAATATATAAATTTATAGGCTTAATAAAACCGTCACAACAAATATAGACACTCCAGTTCTGTCGGGTTCTGTCGTCAAACAAATTTGAACTTTCTGGGCTAAAATTTGTTTGACGACATACAGCGACACACACCATTACATCTTTATATAAGCTCACTTAGTTGTATGATATTATGCAATTGTATTAAACATACTTTCACACACCACTATTAAAAGAGTTAACATAAATAATTTAATCTATCCATTGAACTACATCCGTGATATTACCAAGCGTATCACTTTAAACAATAACGTCTTTCTTTAACGCCCCAAAGCCATTCTTAGCAGCGAATGTAGCGTTTACTATTATAAAATCGTTAAAGTCTTTGTATGTCGTTTTGATGTGTTCATAGCTTTCTGGGTCATTCAATGAATCTGGCATCCATTTTGCCAGAATTGAAAAGGCAATAGGGATGTAAAATACACAACTATAATTAAAATATCGAAGTATTTCGACTTAACTTTGAAAGAGCTTTTGAACTTTTAATTATTACCTATTCTAATAACCATCCCCTCTTCAACACTTTTAATAACACCATCAACTACCTCCTTTATTTCACTTCCTATTTTTAAATATTCGTTAGGGAATTCCTTCTTCATATAATGCATTAAAGCAAAATAAACTGGTTTTAATATATCTTTTAATTTGTATTTTTCAAACAAATCTAAAGCAACACCATAATATTTATAACTCATCAATTCAATAAAATATTCAATGATATACATTGACAACTCTTCGTTTTCGTCAAAAATATACTCCCTAAATTCATTAAATGCTTCTGAAAAAATTTCAACTGATTTATCCAATCTATTATCTAACAATAACAATGAACAATAAGTCATATAATCTTCTAAATCAAATTCAATTAAACCATAAGCTTTCTCTATCAATTTCAAAGCCTTATCTGTTTTAATATTTTCCTTATAGTACATCTTCCCTAAACACACTAATACTTCATTACTTTCCTCATCATCTAATTTTATACATTTTAAATAATAGCTCTCTGCTTTTTGAATCTCATGAATACTTTCGTAAACATGTGCCAATCTATGTAATGCAATTTTATTTCCTAGTTTCGAGGACTTCTTATAATGGAATATAGCTTTCTTTGAATCTTCCCTCAATACATAAAAATACAACCCTAAATTCAATTGAGTCAAATCATTCTTTGAATTTAATATTTTTCTTATTACAACATCACTTTTTTCAACCTCATCTTCTGATATTAATAATGTTGCCAAGGAAATACTCGCCAAATCAAAATCATATTCTACAGCCTTTTCGAAAAAAACTTTTGCATTTTCTATGTCTTCATTTATTTCATACAACCTCCCTAAACACAAGTAAATACGACCCTCTTTGCCTTCATTTACAGCATCCAACATATATTTAATTGCACAATCAATCTCTCCCTTTTCCTCATAAACATGTCCTAAATAATGCAAGGCATTAGACTTAGTTTCTTCAAATTTTAACGCCTTTATCAAGTATTCCTCTGATTTTTCATTTTCACCTATTGTATGATAAGTAAAACCTACCWAAAAATACCCCTCATCATTACCTCTTTCAATAAGATATTTATATTGCTCAATCGCCTCATCATGTCTTTCCAATTCTAGTAAACAATTCGCTCTTATAAATAATGAATCATCCTCATTTTCTATTTCTAAAATTTCATCTATAATATCAAGAGCGTTTGTATAATCAGACATCCTAAGATAAATATTTGTCAACAATTTTTTAATAAATAAATCTTTTCTACTAACTTTATTTAAAGCCCCTAGAGCTAATTCATAGTTCTCATTTTCATAGTTCAATCTTGAAGTTTCAATCAAATCGCTATCAGTTATCCCCATACCTCTGGTCTGCTCTTTAGAGAACACTTCTTGGGACTTTAAAACCAACTCTGTCCTTAAATCTAAAGAAACTTTATTGCAACCTACAAATGCCTCCCCTAAAAATAATGCCGTATTCTTATTATATCCCCCATTTTTTAAATCATCAATATGATATGATATTCTTCTTTCCAGCTCCTCACGACTAAACCAAGATTCGAAAAATCGAACTAACCAAACTAATCTTTTTCTATCATATTTTCTTCCATATCTCATTAAATACCAAATATTAAAAAATCTCTCATTTATTTGATAAAAATGGTTTTTTCCATTTGTTTCTATTTTTTCAATAATTTGATTTTTTTCAAGTAATCTTAGTTGAGAAGATATCAATTTACTTTCTAATCTAGTTTTTTTAACAATCTCTTTTACACTTGTTGCATCCCAACTCTTTGCAACTGAATCGACTATTTTCTGTTGCTGTTTTGATAAATCATCCATTTTATGCTTATACAATGGAGTTACCGCATCCAAAGTAAATTGTAAATCTTCAATGGAGTTGCCATTAATATTATCAATAAAAATATTAAACAGCAATACAACAGTTCTAGTTACACCCCCTGTTAAGAGTCTCAATATCTCAACCCTTCCTGATTCTTCTTCAAGAATTCTATCTATCTTCTTTTCAGAATCATTTAGTTTTGCTAATTTTCGCAATAATAATTTTATTTCTGAATTAGATAATCCTTTCAGTTGAATATTTTTAAAAAATTCAAAAAGAGGCTTCTGATAATCTGAAACATCACTCAACATTATTGGAGAGCTTACAATTAATCTCAGATAAGGAGATGTCATCAAAACCTCTCTTAACCTCTTAACTTCAATTTCAGTAAACTTATTTAATAAATCTCCAAAATTATCAATAAACAACACTATCCTTTTATTTTCGACTTGTAGAGCATCTTCAAGCTTCTTGAAAATCCTCTGCTCATAATCTAAAACATCTTCAAATTCAAATATTTCAGAAAAACCATAATAATCTTCAAGTACCTCAGCAGTTTTCTCCCATAAATTGGACAACTCGCTTATCCCATATTGTTCTTCCTCAAGAGTTATTGGAATAATATTCCTCAATTTTTCATCATCTTCAATTGCATACTTTATCCTATGCAAAAGAGTTGTTTTTCCAGCCCCCCTTTGACCTACTATCAAATAATGCTGCTCTGGATAAATATTTTTTGAAGTTTTAATATCTCGAATAATGTTATCAAAAACTTTTGTTCTAACGACAAATTCGTTAATTAAGGACTCTCTATTCTTATTACCTGGATTATATATTGTAACATTCATAAATTAATTTTTAACGTGAACAAGCCACCATAATTTTAATATTGGCGAGCAAAATTTATAATTTTGACCTAAATCATCTGAAAATATATATCCATCATAAACTAAAGTTTGAATTATATTTTTATAGCCATTTTGCAATCCATGATTGGTTGAAATATTGAAAATCTCACTCCTTGAAACGCCATTATCTGTCGCATTATTTAAAATATTAATTGTAAAATCGAACTGATCTCCTTTAAAATATGTTCTTAGCCTACTAAAATAATGTTCAAAATAATTATTGTTTCTATAATCAATAATTTCCACAAAAGACCGATCAACAAGATCCTCATTTATCTCATTCAAATCATCATCCATTAAATCGATTACTTCTTTAATAGCCAACTTTATATAAAAAGGTATTAACCATTCCACTTTCTTCAATAAGTAATCTAAACAATCTTCCGATATTTCCTTTTCTTCATATATAAGAATTTCCTTCACCATTTGCTTTGCTTGCTTATTACTCAATGGAGGTATTTTGACAGGAGGCACATCATTAATTAGCGCAGTAGCATTTAGATTAGCTACAGTTGTGTTTAATCCAATAGAACCCGTATAAATAAAATTTACTTTTTTATTTATGCTTGGATCGATTCTTAATGTTCTATTTTCACTTAAGAACTTAACCGCTTCTTCTTTACCTGTTTTTTCTACAATATTGGTTATTGTATAAGGGAACTCATCTATCATTAAAACTATTTTTTTACCCTCATCTAATTCTACACCTTTTAACAAATTAGTCAATTCTTGATAATAATTAACCTCTTCCCCTTCATTTAGCTCAAGCCCTGTACCATTAAAAGAAATTCCTTTCATTCTTTTAAAAAAATCGTTTTTTAGATTTTTAAACTGTTCAACTAATTTTGTAGAGGCAAGTATGCATTTAGATTTAATAATTTCAGAATATATTTTTTTAAAAAAATTTTCCGAGGTCATTATTGCCTCTGTATCAAGATATAAAAAACAGTAGTCAGGATGCTCCATATCCAACAAGCTCATTAAAATTGACGTCTTTCCAACTCGCCTTGGAGCAGCTAGCTGCACATTCACGCCTTCATCTATTGCTTTTAAAATCTTTTTAATCTCTTTTTCTCTATTCAGAAAGTTCTCCCCTCTAGCAGGTGGGCCAATAATATTTTTCATTTGACATAAATTTTATTGTCAAATATAGTGACAATGTTTTTATTGTCAAACTTTTTAACAATGTTTTTATTGTCAAACCTTTTGACAATGTTTTTATTGTCAAAAAGCTTACTCGAGAAAATAACACTTAAAAAAAAATGGAAACATAAAAAAAATAAGAGATTTTAAAAAATATGGTTCTGTCTCATTTGTGAATTTTCGCCAATATTTACGATAAACCTAATGCAAAAAAAATAACATACTTATATTCAGTAATATACATTATTAAACTTCGCTGAAAATACCTGAAAATAGCCCTAATTATGACAAAAGGGACAGAACCCAGAACTATTGCAAAAGCAATGATTTTCATTGATAAAGCAATTACTTTCATTGAAATCGACAATAACCACTCTATTTAATAGTAAAGAAAACCTTGTAGCCCTCGTTCCAAACAGAGTATTACAGACAATTGAAAAAGCAATTATTTTCATTGAGACCAATAATAACTACTCTGTTTCAGTAATAATACAACCTAGTAGCTCCCCTTGCAAAATGAATCTTACAGACAATTGCAAAAGCAATGATTTTCATTGGTAAAGCAATTTTTTATGTGTCTAGATGGCGTGTTGTTTAAATCATAATATTTGCCATCAAATTCCAAATCACATGAAATATAATTGATGGAATTATTGAATTAGATTTATAATACAGAACTCCTGAAATCAATCCTCCAAAAAGAGCTATATATACTCGCTGAGGTTCTGTCGCATCTATTTGCAATGTTCCGACTCAACGCCCCTCTCTCTACTACCAACTCTTAAAAAAGGGTGTAAATAAGGATTAAAACGACGAA
>NVSD01000125.1 GCA_002401105.1 Flavobacteriaceae bacterium
GTGCGGATATTATTGGAAGTTTTTGTGTRTATGATCCKAAAAGTAAAGAYTTAAGAAGAATTAGTTTCGGACAGGAAAATGATTGGTGTCCAGAAGTAATGAACAACGGAAGAATCATGCAATTACGTTGGGAGTACAGTGATATTACCCATTATTTCTCGAGAATAATGCTACATATGAATCCTGATGGAACCAATAAGAAAGAATTATATGGAAGTGGTTCTTATTGGCCTAATTCGTTGTTTGATGCCAAGCCTTTGCCTGGTAAAAATAATAGTCAATTTATTGGGATTGTTTCAGGACACCATGGTATTGCACGTTCTGGACGATTGGTAATGTTTGATCCTGCTAAAGGTAGGAGAGAAGCGGATGGCGTAATGCAAGAGATTCCTTATAGAAATAAGAAAGTAATTCCAGAAATAAAAGATGGACTTGTAGATGGTGTTTGGCCTCAGTTTTTAAAACCTCAAGTATTATCAAAAGACTACTTTCTAGTCACGGCTAAATTAAATCCAACATCTTTATGGGGATTATATTTGGTAGATGTTTTTGATAACGTAACACTTATTGCAGAATTTGAAGGTGAAGGTATCACAGAAGCCATCCCTGTTTATAAAAAAGTAACACCACCTATTATTCCAGAAAAAGTAAATCTGAATAATATGGAATCTACGGTATTTATTCAAGACATCTATACCGGACAAGGAAAAAAAGGGATTGAAAGAGGARCCATCAAGGAACTTCGTGTGTTCGCTTATGAGTTTGCTTATGCAAAATCTCCATCAGGACATATGGTACAGGGGATTCAAGCAGGTTGGGACATGAAACGTATTTTAGGAACAGTTCCAGTGGAAAAGGACGGGTCTGTAATTTTTAAAATCCCATCTAATATTCCAGTTTCTATGCAACCCTTGGATGAAAGTGGAGCGGCAGTACAGCTGATGAGGTCATGGATTACAGGAATGCCTGGTGAGATTATTTCATGTACCGGATGTCATGAAGATCAAAACACAATTGCACAACCTAAATTTACAATTGCAGCTCGTAAAACTCCAACTAAAATCACCCCGCCAGAAGGTGGTGTCAGAGCATTTACTTTCGATTTGGAAATTCAACCAATATTAGATCGTAATTGTATTTCTTGTCATGATGGATCTAAGTCTATACCAAACTTTAAAGATGATTCTTTGGATAAGGTGACAGGGTTTGGAAAAAGCTATTTGGCCTTGCATCCATACATTAACCGCCAAGGACCGGAAGGTGAAATGCCAGTGACCAATCCAATGGAATACCATGCGAGTACTTCGGAYCTAATACAGCAYTTRGAAAARGGGCATAAAAATGTRRARTTAACRGAYAARGAAACAAGGAAATTGTAYGAGTGGATYGATTTAAATGTYCCCTATCACGGTACCTTYAAAATWCARAATGTKTATGGTAKAAAYCCMGAARYTCGTMGKAATGAGTTAATGGWRAAATAYGCCAATACAAAAGWAGATTGGRTAAAAGAAATTGAGGAGTATACCAACTACTTAAATGGAAAAGGAAAAATAGAACCGGTTAAATACAAAAAAGTAAAAGTCTTAAAGAAAAAGAACATTARACTTAAGAATTGGCCATTTGATAATACAACTGCAGAAAAAATGCAATCTCGAACAAGTGATAAGGAGATCGTAATAGATTTAAATGACCAAGTAAAAATTAAACTTAAATATATTCCTGCTGGATCATTTGTAATGGGATCTAATCAAGGGGACATTGATGCATATCCACCTAGCAAACAGGCTTTGAAAAAGGGGTTTTGGATGTCGGAGTTTGAGGTAAGTAATAAACAATTAAGAGTGTTATTTCCAGCACATGATAGCCGATATCAAGTACAATTTTGGAAAGATCATACCACACCTGGTTATGATGCCAATAATCCAAATCAACCAGCGGTGCGTGTAAGTTGGGAGGAAGCCATGGAATTTTGTAAAATCTTGTCTGAAAAAACAGGCCTTAAAATTACCTTGCCTACGGAATCTCAATGGGAATGGGCAGCAAGAGCTGGTAGCGATAGTGAGTTTTGGTATGGCGATAGCTCTGTAGATTTTTCTAAATATGCAAATTTAGCGGACATACAATTAGCAGATATGGCTGTTACGGGTGTCGCACCAAAACCGATGTCTCAAARTAATCCACTACGTCCTTATTTTGATTATTTACCTCGTTCAAAGGATGTAGATGATCACAGTATGTTGGCCGTAAAAGTGGGCTCTTACAAACCGAATCCATGGGGTTTATATGATATGATTGGAAACGTTTCTGAGTGGACACGTTCTGATTTTAGGACCTATCCTTATAAAAATAATGACGGAAGAAATGMKGGWAATMWRAARGTTCAGAAAGYKGTTCGTGGTGGTTCTTGGAAGGATAKWGCARRAAAAGSSAMTKCMTYWTAYMGAAAAAAATATRRKTCTRATCARAAAGTATTTAATGTAGGRTTTAGAATTATTGTAGAAAAGTAAAATTAGTATTGGTTATGCTATTTTAATTTATTCAAAGAAAAAGCGATTTAGGAAACTAAATCGCTTTTGTTGTTATGTAAGCTATCATATGGTTGTGAGAGAGGCGTCTTATACGAAACGTTATTTATTTAACCCATAATAGTACCTCCTGATAATATCAATTTATAGTGAGAATAGTTTGGTGTAGTGAGCAATTGAATCAATCTCTCTTCTTAGCTTTTTTTAATTAAAAGAAAAAATATTCAGATACAAAACTCAACAATTTCCTTTCAAAACAAAAGGCTTAATACTTCAATATTAGTGACTTAATTTTTTAATTCATATCTATTTCGTATATTTGAGAGCAATAGTTTCTTAGATTATTGTCTTCCCACTTTTAAAATTACCCCAGAGATTTTCGTGTAGTAACCAATTAGTAATATTATACTAACTTAATTTCTAATAATTATGAAAACAACTAATCCTTTAATTTCAGTACTGGTAACATTACTTTTACTGTTCAATGCAACTATTATTTTTGCTCAAAATGGAGCTGAAACACCAAAGTTTATTACTGTAACTACGTTGCATTGGAATATGCATTTAGAAGATTTTGACATTGACAAATGGAAAGCTGTGGAAAAAGAGTTTCTTGACAAAGTTACGATGAAAAATGAACATATTATTGGAGCATCTTTTTACTTACACCGTTTTACGGCAGACAATACAGAGGTGGTACATGTTCAATCCTATAGCTCTTGGGAAGCGATTGAGAAAGCAGCAGAGAGAAGTCAAGAACTGGTAAAAGAGGAATGGGCAAATGAAAATGAAAGAGTCGCATTTTTTAAAAAGAGAGATGCCTACTATTCTAAAGAACATTCAGATGAAATTTACGCGACGGTTTCAGGAGCAAAGAATATGGCTGAAGAACCAACAAAAAATATGATTTGTTATGTGCGTAAAAGTCATTTTTCAATCCCGGAAAATGGTTGGTGGGAATCATTTGATAAACTTAGAAGTGAAAACAAGCATCTCATTGAAAAGAACCAATATTTAAAAGCATATTATCCAAGTGTACATGCTTGGGGCTCAGATAGGACAGATTTTATTGAAGCTTTTTATTTAAATTCTTTAGCAGATCTTGATAAGATGTTTGACAGGTTTGATGAACTTAATAAAGAGGCCTATCCGGATGAAAAAGTACGTAAAGAAAGAGGGAAAAAGGTAGGAAGGTATTTTACAGGTTTGCACAGTGATTATATATACACTTATATGGTCGGACTGAGTAAATAAGAGACTCGGCAGAAAGTGCGATGCATTAAAAAAGGAACACAATATAGTGTTCCTTTTTTTTGTTTCACGAGAACATAAAAGCCATTGAAGCGGCCAAAGTAATTATACCAATTACAATCCAAAATAACCGATATAAATGGTTTGTTTGTTGTTTTATCGTTGTTGAAAAACAGAACGATAGCTATGGCTATCCTTAGAATTATACCAAAAACAATCCCAAATGACCGATATAAATGGTTTGTTTGGTGTTTTATCGTTGTTGAAAAACAGAACGATAGCTAAGGCTATCCTTAGATTTTTCGCCTAGTTAAAACAAAAAACAATTCCATTTCTAAAACGACTTTCGGAAATGTATTTGGTATTATCGCCTAGCTAAAACAAAAAATAATTCTATTTCTAAATGGTCACTTGGAAATGTAATTGGTATTAGAAGAACTAAAAGTTAGATTGATTCTAAATTTTAAAAAAATCGCTTCAATTAAAGATTTCTGCCGATAAAAAGAAGTGTATCTCAGTTTTAAGTTAAAAATCAGGCCTGTCTTCATAAGCAATCATTAGCAATACACTTTAGGTTTACTGCTGCATATTGATTTTTTATCCCTGAAAAAAAATACAAGATAGTACTAGCTATTATGTGTCTTATTTCATCTAATAGGTAAGATTCAGTCTGTTATAATAATGTTGTAATCAATGCCTATTTGATAGCTATGTTCAATGCCTAAAACCAAACCTAATTTAAGATAAACATATCCTTAAATCGTTATTTAGAACGGCTATAAATATTTGAAATTACTTAAATCATGATTAATGTCATATTTTTCAGATGTAAATGTATGATTTTTGTCATAGTAGTTACAAATACCAACAAATAATGCCAATAAAAAGTTATATACTCCATCCTTTAAAAGGACAAAAAGAGCTGTTAGTCAAAGATTTAGCAGTGTTTTCGGAATGCGAAATAATCCCTGCTCAGAATCACGATATAGTGGTATTAGTTACCGATACTAGCTCAGAAATTGCAGATACAGATTTATTTAATAAACTCAACGAACTCAAAAGTTTGAAACACATGTCTCTTGTTTCAGGTTTTGAAGACAAATAAAATTAATATGGCACAGAAAAGAATTGATCGTAGATCTTTTGTAAAAAAAATGGCAGCCGCAGCAGCAATGACTGCCGCAGCAACCATGTTTCCAGGAATCGTTTTTGCGAGTGAGCAGGAACAAGGAATTCCAAGTGGTAATTTAGAATGGAAAAAAGGACCTTGTCGTTTTTGCGGTGTAGGTTGTGGTATATTAGTAGGAGTGGATAATGGAAAAGCGGTAGCTGTAAAAGGAGACCCTAATTCGGCTGTTAATAAAGGGTTACTTTGTGTAAAAGGATACCATCAAACCATGTGTATTCAAGCCAAAGACCGTTTGGAATACGCCTTGGTTAAGAAGAATGGAAAATATGTAAAAACACCATTGWGCGAAGCCTTAGATTTAGTGGCTAGCAAAATGAAAGCTACCATAGAAGAACATGGAAAGGATTCAGTAGCGATGTACACCTCTGGGCAATCTACGATTCCAGAAGGATATGTGGCTTCTAAATTAATGAAAGGTGCTATTGGAACCAACAACTTGGACTGTAACGCACGTTTGTGTATGGCCAGTGCGGTAACAGGATTCCTAACTACTTTTGGAGCAGATGAACCAATGGGATGTTACGAGGATATAGACCATGCAGATTACTTTATCACTTGGGGAAATAATATGGCAGAAATGCACCCCGTATTGTTCTCTCGTATGTTGGAACAAAAAAATAACAGAGGCGCTAAAATYATYGATTTTGCGACCAGAACTACGCGTTCTAGTATGGCTTCTGATAAGTCTATTTTATTTGAACCTCAAACCGATTTAGCGGTRGCAAATGCTATTTGTTATGAGATTATTAAYAACGGATGGGTCAATCAAAAGTTTGTAGAAAATCATACCAACTTCCTAAAAGGGAAGACTAATATYGGYTAYGGWACCGAAGATAATTTTAAATTTAAAGACAAAGCTACCAAGATTAGCTTCGAAGATTATAAAGAATTTTTAGAAGATTATACGCCGGAAAAAGTGGCGAARTATTCYAAAGTTTCTGTAAAAGACATTAAGTATTTAGCGGCTATTTACGGAGATCCAAATAAGAAAGTAGTATCGTAYTGGTGTATGGGAATGAACCAGCACACCCGTGGTACTTGGATGAACAACCTTGTGTAYAAYATTCACTTATTAACAGGGAAGATTTCACAACCAGGAAATGGACCGTTCTCTTTAACAGGACAACCATCGGCTTGTGGAACGGCTCGTGAAGTAGGAACGTTTACTCATAAATTACCAAAAGGTGTGGTAATGAATAAGAAGCACAGAGAACTAGCGGCAAAAATTTGGAAAGTACCTGTAGAGAACATTCCATCAAAACCTACTTACCATGCTACCGAAATGTTTAGAGCGGTAGACCGTGGAGATATCAAATTTATTTGGACACAAGTTACCAATCCATTAGTGTCTTTACCGAAGACAAAAAGGTATAAAGCAGGAATGGAAAAAGACTCTTGTTTTGTAGTGGTTTCTGATGTATTTCCAACACCAACTACGGATGTTGCAGATGTAATTTTACCTGCTAAATGGCATATCGAAAAAGGAGGATTGTACGGAAATTCAGAGCGTAGAACCCAATATTGGGAAACTATGGTAGAAGGACCTGGGGAAACAGAAGCGGATGCTTGGATGACTATTGAAGTAGCCAAACGTATGGGCTATGGCGATTTATTCCCTTATACTAAAGAAGGACACGTAGAAGAAATATACAATGAGTACCGTCAGTTCCACGAAGGAAAAAAACACGGAATGGCACCCTTGGAAGTATTGAAAAAAGAATCTGGAGCTATTTGGCCGTATGTAGAAGGAAAATCTACCCAATGGCGTTTCAAATCTGAATTTGATCCAGCATGTGATCAATCTAAAGAATTTGATTTTTATGGAAAACCTGATGGTAGAGCTATTATTTGGCAACGTCCTTATGAGCCTGCAGCAGAATCTCCAGACGAAGAATATCCATTCTGGTTAAATACCGGTCGTGTTATTGAGCACTGGCATACGGGATCTATGACACGTCGTATTCCTGTATTGCACAAAGCAATGCCACATGCCTATGTAGAATTCCATCCGGAAGATGCAGAAAAAATGGGTATTAGAAATGGAGAAAATGTGAAAGTTGTTTCGCGTCGTGGTTCTTGTGTATTACCAGCGTCTATTAACGAACGTGGTATACCAACCAGAGGACAGGTGTTTGTACCTTTCTTTGATGAAAATATGATGATTAACGATGTGACCTTGGATGCATTCTGTCCAATATCAAAAGAACCGGACTATAAAAAATGTGCGGTTAAAATAGAGAAAGTTTAACAAAGCAATCAGCACTAAAAGAAATTGATTTTCTTTTAGTGAGGCTGTTTTAAAAAAATAGAAAAAATGAAAAGATTATTTTTTATTGGCTTATTTGCTTTGTTAGTATTCATGACCATTTTTGTATGGTCTAAAAGTTACTATACATCTCAGGAAGAAGCCACTGTGGAATTACATCCCGAAACGGATACTGTGGTTTTAACAGAGGAACATGGGGTCTTTAGACGTTCGAAATTTGCGAATGACTATACCGATATGAATGCCGATTTTAAAGGCGGTCGTTCTTTAAAGGAGTATTATAAAAATCGTGCATTTCATGGAGCACCTCCAAGCATYTCACATCCAATTTCTGCCGATGGTTTAATGGGAGAGAAAGCTTGTTTAAAATGTCATCAAAATGGTGGATATGTAGCCAAGTTTAAAGCCTTTGCTCCAGTAGCACCGCATCCGGAAAAGGTGAATTGTAGACAATGCCATGTTACAGAAAATACCAGTGGAACATTTGTGGAGGATAGTAATCCAACATTTATCCGTCCAGCCGTTGGAAATAGTGCTTTTGTAGGAGGTCCTCCTATTATACCACATCAAATCCAATTGCATGAAAACTGTTTAGCATGTCATGCGGGACCTGCAGCTCCTCAAGAAATTAGAGTGAGTCATCCAGAACGTTCTAACTGTCGTCAATGTCATGTTGTGAACAATAAAACAATGACGGATATAGGTAATTTTACACGATAAATATGATACAAATGACAACAAAATTAATAGGTAAAGTGATGGCAATAGCCCTCTGTGTGTCCGTACTTTCGTGTAAAGGGGACCATGAGCATAAGTACCATACCATTAAGGATAAGATAGAAGCTGAAACAGTTTCCTATCCAGGAACATTAACTTCTGAGGTTTACAACGAAACCATTAAAACAATTCCTGTGAAGGAAGAGGATGGGGCGTTTTTAATTCCGGATCGTAAAAGTCAAATTACATCGTTTAACTGTACAGAATGTCATAGTGAGCCTTTAAAAAGTTTGAAAGAACAGCAAATAGGAAAAAAAGCACACTGGGATATTAAACTGGTACATGCCGATGCTAAAACAATGAATTGTGCAACTTGCCATACCGGAAACGATATGGATAATTTACACAGTTTAACAGACCAACAAATAGATTTTAATTATAGCTATAAATTGTGTAGCCAATGTCACCAACGCGAGTTTAAAGACTGGAAAGGTGGTGCACATGGGAAACAACTGGGAGG
>NVSD01000126.1 GCA_002401105.1 Flavobacteriaceae bacterium
TTTAATTAACTATTAATTAATTTTTTTAAATTCCGTTTTTTAATTTTGAACTTTTTAGCAATGCTCTTTAAGGTTTCCCCTTGTTGAATGGTATAGGAAACATACTTTTTTTCCTGAGCAACAAGTACTACAGAAAACAACATGAAAACGATTACTAAAAATGATAGCTTTTTCTTAAACATATATAATTACTATTTATTTATTCCCACTCTATTGTTGCAGGCGGTTTAGARCTAATGTCATACACTACTCTATTAACGCCTTTTACGTTATTTATTATTTTATTTGAGATTTTTTGTAAAAACTCATACGGTAAATTCACCCAATCGGCTGTCATTCCGTCTGTAGACTCTACTGCTCTCAAGGCAACTACTTTTTCATAGGTACGTTCATCACCCATAACTCCTACTGAGTTTACTGGCAATAACATAGCACCTGCTTGCCATACTTTATCATACAAACCATCTTCTCTTAATCCATTGATAAAGATAGCATCTACTTCTTGTAAAATACGTACTTTCTCACGCGTAATATCACCTAAAATACGAATGGCCAATCCTGGTCCAGGAAATGGATGACGTCCTAATAATTCGGCATCAATTCCTAATGATTTTCCAACTCTACGTACTTCATCTTTAAAAATCATACGTAATGGTTCTACAATCTGTAACTTCATAAAATCAGGTAAACCACCTACATTATGATGCGACTTAATTGTTGCAGAAGGTCCTCCCGTTACTGAAACTGATTCAATAACATCWGGGTAAATTGTCCCTTGTGCCAACCATTTTACGTTTTCTATTAAATGTGACTCATCATCAAAAACCTCGATAAATACACGTCCTATAATCTTACGTTTTTTCTCTGGGTCACTTTCTCCCGCCAGCTCATCCAAAAAGCGTGCCGAAGCATCTACTCCTTTAACGTTTAAGCCCATTCCTTCGTATTGTTTCAATACGCTCTCAAACTCATTTTTWCGTAATAAACCGTTGTTYACAAAYACACAGTGTAAGTTTTCTCCAATGGCTTGATCTAATAACACAGCGGCTACGGTAGAATCTACTCCTCCTGAAAGTCCAAGAATTACTTTATCCGTTCCTACTTTAGCTTTAATAGCAGCTACGGTTTCATCTACAAATGAATCTGGTGTCCAGTCTTGATCTACCTTTGCAATCCCCACTAAAAAGTTTTCCAATAATTGAGATCCATCTGTTGAATGGAATACTTCTGGATGAAATTGAATCGCATATGTTTGCTCTCCTTCTATTTGATAGGCTGCATTTTTAACATCATGCGTGCTAGCAATTAGTTTGTATTCCTCAGGCATCTCCAAAATAGTATCACTATGGCTCATCCATACTTGACTTCCTTGGTTGATTCCTTTAAATAAATCACTGGTAGTATCTACATAGGATAAATTTGCTCTTCCGTATTCTCTGGTATTTGAAGCACCAACTTTACCTCCAAAAAAATGTGCCAAATATTGAGCGCCATAACAAACTCCCRACAATGGTTTTATTCCTTTTATTTTTGATAAATCTGGTTTTGGAGCATCATCTCCTCTAACAGAATAAGGGCTTCCCGATAAAATTACCGCGTTATAATCATCTACATCAAACTTTTTACTGTTAAAAGGATGTATTTCGCAATATATGTTGAGTTCTCTAACTCTACGCGCGATCAACTGCGTAAATTGCGATCCGAAATCTAAAATAAGTACTTTGTGTTGCATGCGCAAAAATAATACTAAAATTTTTATGGGCTTATTATTTCTTGACTTTTTTTATGATGTTTATCATCAAGCAACTCATATGGACCTTTTTAGGCCGAAATCAGCCGCTTTCAATAAATTAAACCATCGATTTAAGCCTTTTATATATATATAATAATGCACTCCTAAATATCAGTTCTAAAATTCAACCTTAAAAATCATTTTAAGCAGTTTTAAGACTGTTTTAAGAATTTACAGTGTTTTTGAGTATTCCATGCAATTCGCTCATAAAACCAATTCATTTATCTATATTTGTTCTAACAGTTAAATCCAAAGTAAATATGAGCGAAGAAGCTAAAAAAAACGAGTATTCTGCCGATAGTATCCAAGCATTAGAAGGAATGGAGCACGTAAGAATGCGTCCATCTATGTATATTGGGGATGTTGGAACACGTGGTTTACACCATTTGGTATACGAAGTGATAGACAACTCTATAGATGAAGCGATGGCGGGTCATTGTGATACTATTTCTGTTGTTATAAATGAAGACAATTCGGTATCTGTAAAAGATAATGGACGTGGAATCCCTGTTGGAATACACAAAAAAGAAGGAATTTCTGCTTTGGAGGTTGTAATGACTAAAATTGGAGCTGGTGGTAAATTTGATAAAGATTCTTATAAAGTATCTGGTGGACTGCACGGAGTTGGAGTTTCCTGTGTAAATGCATTATCAGAGCACCTTAGAGCTACTGTTTACAGAGACGGAAAAATATACGAACAGGAATATGAAATGGGTAAAAGCCTATATCCTGTGAGAGAAATAGGAGTTTCTGACGAAATAGGAACTTTGGTTACTTTTAGACCAGATAAAACTATTTTTAAAGAAATTACAGAATACAGTTACGATACACTTTCTAACCGTTTAAGAGAATTATCTTTCTTAAATAAAGGATTGAAAATCTCAATTTTAGATAAGCGACATACAGATGATGAAGGAAACTTTATCTTTGAAGAATTCGTAAGTGAAATTGGACTTTCTGAATTTGTAACTTATTTAGACGCTACCAGAGAGCAATTAACTTCTCAAGTAATTGCGATGGAAGGGGAGAAAAATGGCGTTCCTGTGGAAGTTGCCATGGTTTACAATACTTCTTATACAGAAAACTTACACTCGTATGTAAATAATATTAATACTATAGAAGGTGGTACTCACTTGGCAGGATTTAGACGTGGATTGACAAATACACTAAAAAAATATGCAGAGGCTTCTGGACTGTTGGACAAATTAAAGTTTGACATTGCTGGAGATGACTTTAGAGAAGGGTTAACTGCTATTATTTCTGTAAAAGTAGCAGAACCACAATTTGAAGGACAAACAAAAACTAAATTAGGAAACAGAGACGTTACCTCTGCGGTAAGTCAAGCAGTTTCTGAAATGTTGAACGATTATTTGGAGGAAAATCCAAATGATGCAAAAATCATCGTTCAAAAAGTAATTCTAGCTGCACAAGCAAGACATGCTGCACGTAAAGCCCGTGAAATGGTACAACGTAAAACAGTGATGTCTATTGGAGGTTTGCCAGGAAAACTGAGTGACTGTTCTGAAACAGACCCAGCACTTTGCGAAATATTCCTAGTCGAGGGAGATTCGGCAGGGGGAACAGCCAAACAAGGTCGTGACCGTATGTTCCAAGCAATTTTACCTTTACGTGGTAAGATTTTGAACGTGGAGAAAGCCATGCAACACAAGGTTTTTGAAAACGAAGAGATCAAAAACATGTTTACTGCACTTGGAGTATCCATAGGAACTGAAGAAGACAGTAAAGCTTTAAATCTTACAAAATTACGCTATCATAAAATTGTGATTATGTGTGATGCCGATGTGGATGGTAGTCATATTGCTACCCTAATTTTAACCTTCTTTTTCAGATACATGAGAGAATTGGTTGAAAACGGACATATATTTATTGCAACTCCTCCTTTATATTTAGTAAAGAAAGGACAGAAAAAACAATACGCTTGGAGTGATGAACAACGCGATATGATTGCAAAAAACCTTGGAGGAAGTGTAAACATCCAACGTTATAAAGGTCTTGGAGAAATGAACGCAGAACAATTATGGGACACCACCATGAACCCTGAATTCAGAACCCTTCGCCAGGTAACTATTGACAACCCACAAGAAGCAGACAGAGTATTTTCTATGCTAATGGGGGATGATGTACCACCTCGTAGAGACTTTATTGAGCGCAATGCAAAGTATGCGAATATTGATGCTTAAAACATCCTAATTATACAATCTAAAAAGCCCTTCCATTCGAAGGGCTTTTTTTTTGCATATAAATCAAAAAAAGTAAACTGCTTACAAAGGAAATCATTATTTTTGAAGCTTAAAAATCAAACATAACATGAAAAAACTAACCCTAATCACCCTTGTACTTTTAGCAAGCTTAAGCACTAAGGCTCAAGACCTAGAACTCCTTCTTCTCGCAAAAGATGACGCTAGTAAACTAATGGAAAATTACATGAACCCTGTTATGGAAGGCATGCTTTTCAGTTTAAATAACGGATGGTACCATACCGCTAAGACGCATAAGAAACTAGGATTTGACATTACTATCAACTTGAATGCTTCCTTTGTCCCTTCGGGTTCAAAATCATTTGTATTTAATGCGGATGATTACGAATATTTATCATTAGCGAACGGAGACAAAACATCGAATATGCAGACGATTATGGGAGACGATAACAATCAAAATATAGATGTACGTATTGCAGGTCAAGGACAAGACATAAAAGTAGCTAGTTTTAGACTTCCCGACGGAATTACTAAAGATTTACCTATAAATGCAGTACCATCACCTATGGTGCAAGTAGGACTAGGATTACCATTTAAAACAGATTTAAAAGTACGTGTACTTCCTAGTATAAACACGGACGATGTGGATGGTTCTATGTTTGGATTGGGAATACAACACGACATTATGCAGTATTTTGGTCCATTAGACAAACTTCCTTTAAATGTATCAATCCTTGCCGCCTTTACAAATATGAAGGTTGATTACGATTTACAAAACAGTAGCTCTATGGCAGGAGAAAATCAAAAAGCGAGTTTTAAAATGACAGCCTATACGGTGCAAGCCATCGCCTCGTTAAATTTCCCTGTTATTTCCGTGTACGGAGGTGTCGGATATGATTTCGGAAACACCACCTTAAAGCTAAAAGGAGATTATGAACTAGCCTATACCATAGAAGGAACAAATACTACCATTACAGACTCAATTACAGATCCCATTAATCTAGATTTTAATGCCAATAGTTTTAGGACTACCATCGGAGCAAGATTAAGTATGGCTTTCTTTAAAATATACGCTGATTATTCTATTAAGAAGTACAACACTATCTCTACTGGTATTGCCTTTAGCTTTAGATAATTCGTAAAATTTATAGCTCAATTTTATGATTCTTTAATTTATAAAACGAATTCGTGTAAATTAAAAGCAGACTAATAATCGTATTGTAAAATTGAGTACATTTACTAGATAATAGAAACAAAATAAAACAACATAAAATGAAAGTAACAATAGTAGGGGCTGGTGCTGTTGGTGCAAGTTGCGCCGAGTACATTGCCATTAAAGATTTCGCATCAGAAGTGGTATTAATTGACATTAAAGAAGGATYCGCAGAAGGAAAAGCAATGGACCTTATGCAATGTTCTTCATTAAATGGTTTTGACACCAAAATCACTGGAGTAACAAACGATTACGCAAAAACAGCTGGAACTGATATTGCAGTAATTACAAGTGGAATTCCTAGAAAACCAGGAATGACTCGCGAAGAATTRATYGGAATTAATGCWGGRATTGTWAAATCTGTAGCARGTAGYATTATYGAGCATTCTCCAGAAGCTATYATTATTGTAGTKAGYAACCCWATGGATACYATGGCTTATTTAGCACATAAAACTTTAGGATTACCTAAAAACAGAATTATTGGAATGGGAGGAGCTTTAGACAGCGCTCGTTTTAAATACCGTTTGGCTGAAGCTTTAGATTGCCCAACTTCTGACGTAGAAGGAATTGTAATTGGAGGTCACAGTGATGTAGGTATGGTACCATTAATTAACAATGCAGTACGTAACAGCATTCCTGTTTCTGAATTTTTATCAGAAGAAAGAATGGCTAAAATAGTTGAAGACACTAAAGTAGGTGGAGCAACATTAACCAAATTATTAGGAACTAGCGCTTGGTATGCACCAGGAGCAGCGGTTTCTGAATTAGTAAAAGCAATTGCTTTAGATACTAAGAAAATGTTCGCTTGTTCTGCTTTATTAGAAGGAGAATACGGACTAAACGATATCTGTATCGGAGTTCCTTGTATTTTAGGGAAAAACGGAATCGAAAAAATTGTAGAAGTAAAATTATCTACTGAAGAAGCCGAAAAAATGAAAACAAGTGCAGAAGGAGTTAAGAAAACCAATGCATTGTTGAACTAAGAATAGATATTAGTATTGAGATGAGCATCTCGTACTATTTTAATTCTTAAAATATTAAAAAATCCCGCCATAGCGGGATTTTTTTATCTAATATTTAAGATATATCATCAATTTGAGCGTATCACTTAGCACTCCTTTTAAGATAAAGAGGCTCCCTAACAACCAAAAACCAACAACTAGCAACTACTACTTTAGGAAAGTCCCGAAATAACGCCATCATTATCTATATCCATATGTTCAGAAGCAGGCGTTGCAGGTAAACCAGGCATACGCATCATTTTTCCTAAAATAGGAATTACAAATTTAGCTCCTGCCGCAATTTCAATCTCACGTACTGTGATGGTAAAATTCTCTGGTCTTCCAACTGCTGTTTCATTGTCAGAGAAAGATTTCTGAGTTTTAGCCATACACACAGCAAAATCGCTAAATCCTAAACGGTCAATTCTACGTAAGTTTAATTTGGCCTTTTTATCGTAATCTACTTGTGTTGCTCCGTAAATTTCTTTGGCTATAATTTCAATCTTTTCCTTAATTGGAGATTTCCAATCGTATAAAGGCTTAAAGTTAGTGGTGTTATTTTCTACAACTTTCACTACAGCTTCCGCCAATTTCTTAGTTCCTTTTCCTCCTTTTGCCCATCCTTCAGAAACAACAGCTTGCACACCTAGGTCATTACAACGTTCTATTACATATTCTATTTCTTCGTAAGAATCAGTTACAAACGCATTGATTGCCACTACAGGCTCTAAATTAAATTTACGTATGTTTTCTATGTGCTTTTCTAAGTTACAGAATCCAGCACGTACAAAGGCAATATTTGGCGAATTAAATTCGTCCTTCTTAGCACCACCATGATGACGTAGCGCTCTAATAGTAGCCACTAACACCACTGCTTTAGGATTTAATCCCGCATGTGCACATTTGATATTTAAGAATTTTTCCGCACCTAAATCAGCACCAAAACCAGCTTCAGTAACTACATATTTAGACAAAGACAGTCCCATTTTCGTAGCGATAATTGAATTGGTTCCTTGAGCAATATTTGCAAAAGGACCTCCATGAATAATCGCTGGGTTCTCCTCTAATGTTTGTACTAAGTTAGGTTTAATAGCATCTTTTAATAAAATTGCCATGGCGTTTTCCGCTTTCAAATCACGCGCAAAAATCGCTTTTTTATCGAACGTAAACCCAATAAAAATATCTCCCAATCGACTTTTCAAATCAGAAAAATCAGAAGCCATACATAAAATAGCCATTACTTCAGAGGCGGGAGTAATATTAAATCCATCCTCTCTAGGCACACCGTTAGCCGTCCCACCTAAACCGATGGTAATTTGTCTTAAAGCACGATCATTCATATCGATTACGCGCTTCCAAAAAATGGTACGTGCATCTAAATTTAAACTACAACACTTACTTTGAAGGTTATTATCAATCAAAGCAGACAATAAATTATTTGCTTTTTCAATCGCATTAAAATCACCCGTAAAGTGTAAATTAATATCCTCCATAGGTACTACTTGAGAGTAACCACCACCGGCAGCGCCCCCTTTAATACCAAATACAGGACCTAAAGACGGTTCTCTCAATACCACAGTTGCTTGCTCTCCAATAGCGTTCAATCCTTCGGTTAAGCCAATAGAAATTGTTGTTTTACCTTCACCAGCCGGAGTTGGAGTTAAGGCCGTTACTAATATAAGATTGTTATCTTTTATTTTTTCTTCATCAATTAAACTCAAAGGTAATTTAGCCTTGTACTTACCGTACATCTCCAAATCGTCCTCTTCGATATTTAATTTTTTTGCAATATGTTTTATATGAATTAACTCTTTATTTTGAGCTATTTCAATGTCACTCAGATATTTCATAAACCCTGACTTTAATTGTTTTTATTTAAATAAATCACTCTTATCTGTTTCTAAGCGAACACACTAACGATGTACTATCCCCTATTAAAAAGGAATCTCAAAAAACATAAAATCGTGACAACAAATATAGTAAAATCAGCACTTGGATTCATTATAAAATATCACATAAGAAAATAAGCCGATAAAAACACTAAAAGTATTGGCTTTTGTGGTCTGAAATCATATATTTGCACGTTTCTTACAAATTCAAGTTTTAATAAATAAGATTATAATGCAAAACAAAGGACTTATTAAATTATTCGCTATTCTATTTGGAATAGTAAGTTTATACCAATTATCATTTACTTATTTCACAAATGGTGTTGAGGATAAAGCAAA
>NVSD01000127.1 GCA_002401105.1 Flavobacteriaceae bacterium
AGACGCCGTAAAAAACCCTTTATTAACTCAGGAAGAATTCGAAAAACAACAATCACTGATAATTCAAGGATTGACTGCAGACGAAAACAGCGTAGAAGCTATTGCGAGAAGAGTTCAAAATACATTATCATATGGTTCAAATCATCCTTATGGAGAATTTGCCACAGAAGCAACCGTTAAAAATGTAAGCTTAGAAGATGTAAAAACATTTTACAACACTTATTTTATCCCAAACAATGCCTACTTAGTTATTATTGGAGATGTCAACTATAAAGACATCAAAAAACTGGTAAAAAAGCAATTTGGAAAATGGAAAAAAGGAACACTTCCTACGTATTCAATCCCAACTGTAAAAAACGTTTTAAAAACAGAGATTAACTTTATCAACATGCCGAATGCAGTACAGTCTAGTATTGCTGTAATAAACGCTGTTGATTTAAAAATGGGGGACCCTGATTATTTCGCTACAAGATTAGCTAGTAAAATATTTGGAGGTGGCGGAGACGCACGATTATTTCTTAATTTAAGAGAAGATAAAGGATATACATATGGTGCCTATTCTAGGTTTGGAAATAACGAAAGAACATCAACCTTAGTTAATTCATTTGCTTCTGTTAGAAATATGGTAACAGATAGTTCTGTTGTCGAAATTATTAAAGAAATAAAAATATTTAGAGATACAAAGGTAACTGCTGAAGAACTTAGCAATGCAAAAGCATCCTATGTAGGTAATTTTGTAATGGCTATTGAGAAACCCTCTACTGCCGCAGGGTACGCTTTTAATATTGTCACTAAAAATTTACCGAAAACCTTTTATGAAACATTCTTAAAAAACATAAATGGAGTTACTATAGATGACATTCAACGTGTTGCAAAAAAATATTATAGCGCTGGCCAAACGAGAATTGTTATTGTTGGAAAAGCAATAGATGCACTTCCAAACCTTGAAAAACTGCCTTACACTATCAACTATTTTGACAAGCAAGGAAACAGCACAGACAAACCAGAAATGACCAAACCTATTCCAGCAGGAATCACCAAGGAAACGGTTATTAATAGTTATTTTGATGCTATTGGAGGGAAAGACAAAGTTACCGCCATCACTTCTACCATGACGATTTATGAAACGGAGATGAACGGAGCTAAAATAAGTGTAACAGAAAAAAGAACCGCTACAAACTACCTAGCAAGTACCGCTATGAATGGCGCTACAGTTATGAAACTTACAGCTAACAATGAAGGAGTTTATATGAACGGACAAGCACTTCCTCCAGCAATAGCAGATGAGATGAAGGCACTTGGGACATTTACCGAATTCTCTTTATTAAACAACGATAATACTACCTTAAGTGGTATTGAAATGATAGACGGAAAAGAAGCTTTTGTGATCAAAACAAAAGGGGAAGTAGTAAACTCCTCTGTTTATTACGACGTTAAAACAGGACTTAAATTAAAAGAAGTTCAATCCACAAAAATGGGAGGTCGTACTCAAAACCAAGAAGCAACTTTTAGTGATTATAAAGAATATGATGGTATTAAGTTTCCTACCAAAAAAACAGGAAGCATGGGACCACAAAAAATGTCTTTTACTCTTTCAGAGGCTAAAATAAACGAAAATGTAAGCGATGCTGATTTTAAATAATCAACTCTTAACAACTAACTTNAAAGCGTATCTATTTATTTAGATGCGCNTTTTTTTTGGYTTTCCGTTTACAAGGTACACTCCAAACATAATTAAGCCAGCAGATGCWATTTGTACAATACTCAATCGTTCTCCATCCCACAACCCCCAAATGATCGCCACAACAGGAATTAAATAAGTAACAGAAGAAGAAAAAACAGGCGTGGATATTTTTACTAAACTATTAAATAACACCTTCGCAACACCCGTCCCTAGCACCGCCAAAATGGAAACGTATAAAAAACTTTCCACAATAACATCTTGTCCATTGAATGTCTTAAAAAAACCTGTAAAGTAAATCACTACCATGGATGGTACGATTAACAACACAAACTGAGCGACTGTCACTGACATCGCAGATAAATCATCCAAATGTCTTTTTAAAATATTTACATTAAACGCATAGCCAATAGAAGAAACAATTACAAATACGGCATAAAAATAATCYTGATTTGGATGTAGTTCAGCACCTTTTAAAATMARYAWCACYGTYCCWATYAAWCCAATTAAYACCCCMACAAACTGTCGTTTTCCAAAWACAAAACCATACAGCACCGTTCCTATCACCAAGGTATTTAATGGCGTTAARGAATTTAAAATMGCGGCTAYTGAACTATCAATCTTCTGAACTGCAAAAGCAAACAAAAATGCTGGRAAAAAAGTACCTAAAAAAGAAGTCACTATTATGTGTTTCCACTGTTTGATATTTATATTTTTCAGGTGCTTAAAACCGATTAACACCAACACCGTAGCAGCTATTAACACTCGGAATGCACCTACTTGAATAGGRCTTAGACCTAACAAGGCTTTTTTCATTAAAATAAAAGAACTCCCCCATATTAAAGCAAGCACTATTAAATACAACCACTTCTTTTTATTAGTATCCATATCTAGTTATAAATCACAAAATTCTACTATTTTTTTCAAACCACCTTCATTTTTATTACTTTCGTCATTAAAACACCAAAACATTATGAAAAACATCACATACATATTCCTTTTATTCATGGTATTACTTGTTGCTTCTTGCAACACTACTGAGAAAAATAAAGGGCTTACAAAAGAACTTCCCACTGAAATACTTTYAGAAAAAATAGCGTACATAGAAATGGAGATTGAAGGTATGACCTGCGAAATAGGCTGCGCAAAAATTATTGAATCTAAAGTTTCAAAATTGGAAGGTGTACAATTCTCTAAAGTGAGTTTTGAAAATAAAAAAGGAATTTTTTCCTTTGACGAGCATCGTATTTCTAAAGAGGATATTCTCGCAAAAATTAATGGAATTGCGGGCGGTGATTTATATAAAGTAACTCATACAAAAGCGCTTGACAGTATTCCAACACCGGCAATATAGCATTACAACTGGCTGGATTTAATGACATTTATCATAAGAAAACATTGTTTTTCGAAATTTAATTGTTTATTTGTCAGATAAAAATCAATCTATAGAAAAATGAAAACATTAAAAACTATTGCTATTATCGCTTTTGTAAGTGTTTTAGTTATCTCTTGTAAAAAGGAAGTAAAAGGAGCAAGTGACGCTACTAAATCTGCCATTGAAGCAACAAAAGACGCTGCAAACACTGCCGCTGACAAAACTAAAGGAGCCGTAAAAAACGCAGCCGACTCAACAAGTGACGCTGTAAAGGTAGCTGCTACTAAAGCAGGAACTGTAATTGACAGTGCTGCTGCAAAAGTAAAAGACGCCTCTAAATCTGCTCAAGATGCTGCAAACACCGTAGTAGACAAAACTAAACAAGCCGCTGAAGACGTAAAAGATGCTGCAACTGATGCTGCAAAAAAAGCAACTGACGCCGCTAAAGAAACGGAAGAAGATGTTAAAAARGGATTGAATTCATTAAAGAAATCAATTAACTAAACATTCTTTTTAATCCAATAAAACTCTGACTTCGGTTGGAGTTTTTTTATGCCTTTTTTTGAAAACTATATTGATAAAACAGGAGACTAATAAAAAACAACAAACCCACTAATTGGTGTAAAACTCCGTAAACTAATGGGATTTTACCCTGTACATTTAATACGGTTAACACACCTAATACAAGTTGAACAATCACCAAACCAACAGTTGCTTTTAGCCAAAATAATATTTTACCATTGTTGATTTTATATTGTTTTACAAACAGTAACACGACCAAAATTACTAATACATACGCCAACATACGATGTGTAAACTGAATCAATGCAGGGGCAAATACATTGGAGTCGTAGTTGGTCATATTTAACCAATGCCAATTTTCTGCATTCAATAAAACTTCTGGCACAAAAACACCATTCATAGAAGGCCAAGAAGGATAATACAAACCCGCTTTCATTCCCGCCATCAATCCTGCAATTACCATTTGAACTACAGTAACACCTAACACCCATTTTACAAGCTTCGATTTTACCAACTTTTTATCACCATAACTATAAGCGTATGCGATTGTTTTAACCATTGCCCAAATCACAAAAATAGCCAATATAAAATGCAAGGCTAACTTATACGCATTTACCCAAGGTCTGTTTACCAAACCACTTTTTACCATAATCCACCCCGCAGAAGCGGTGAGCATTGTCAACACAACTACCAGTAACAAATGTTTTACTAGGGTTGTATCTATTTTTTTTCGAATCAGAAAAATCACAAATGGAATGAGGAAAATAATACCAAGAGAGCGCACCCACAAACGATGAAAATACTCCCAAAAATAAATGAATTTAAAATCGGACAAGTTAAACGTCGCATTGATTTTTGAGAACTGAGGTGTTTGTTTATACAACGAAAAGGCACCTTCCCACTGCAGTGCATTTAGCGGAGGGATAACACCGCTAATTATATCCCACCTTGTAATGGACAATCCAGACCCTGTTAAACGCGTAATTCCGCCTAATACTACTTGACCTATTAACATAATCAACCCTACTAACAGCCAATAACGAACTGTTTTTGAATACTTATAATCTTGTACCATATTGTTTATTTCCAATGTGTAGTTTCCATTAAATGAAGAATGTCCTTTTCTATATATTTTACTGCAGGTAATATAGAGTCGTAATTAGGCCTTACCTTAAAATATAAAGCTCCAGAAAGCACGTGCTGTACACTATCCGTCATGCGAAACTGTACATTAGAGGCCACATTTCCCTCTACTTGATACAAACGTCCATACACCTTYGTTGTAGCATTTTCATAATCCTTCCCCGGATGTATTTTATCCGCCTTAATTGTATGCTCGTAGGTTAACTTTTCCACCTCTCTTAAAATTTCCATCAAATTACCATCTACTTCTCTATAAGTAATATGTATGGTCGCTTTTAATTGTGGGTAATTAATTTTCACCCAACATCTATTTTCATCAAACTGAACATTTGCCTGCTCAGAGATTTCGAAAGTATAATCGCAGGGAGAATCCACTTTTTTATAGGTAGATTCTGGATAAGATAAACTCAAATATGACATTGGTTTCGGTTGGGTTTCAGAAGCACATGTGGCTAATAGAAACACACAAAAAACTGCTATAAAACCTCTTTTTATAAAATTGACCATCTATCTTGAAATTGTAATTTTTACTTGCTTAATTCTTCTTTTATCCATGGCTTCTATCACAAAAGTGCAATTCTTAAAAAACAACTGATCGTTTTCCTTGGGAAATCTACCCGATATTTCTAAAATAAATCCAGCAATTGTTTCTGATTCTCCTTTTTCCTTTTCAAAATCCTCTAAATTTTCTAAAGAAATAATTTTATAAAAGTCCTTGAGTGCTGTTTTCCCTTCGAAGACATAATTATTTGCGTCTATCTTAGAATAAAACACATCATCATCGTCAAACTCATCACTTATATCACCTACAATTTCTTCTATCACATCTTCTAATGTAACAATTCCACTAGTACCTCCGTACTCGTCCACCACAATAGCTAAATGACTTTTTATCTCCTGAAACTCAGTCAATAAATCGTCTAGTTTTTTATTCTCAGGCACAAAATAAGGACTGCGAATTAACTCTTGCCAATTAAAGTCTTTTTTATCCATGTGTGGCAATAAATCTTTGGTGTACAGTATCCCAATAATTCCGTCTACGGATTCTTTATACACAGGGTTTCTAGAAAATCCTTTTTTAATAATTTTCTTCAACACCTTCTCATAAGGTTCATCTATGGACAATGCAAAAATATCAATCCTCGGGGTCATAATTTGATTGGTCTCCGTAGCTCCGAAACTAACAATACCTTCTAGAATTTTTTTCTCTCCTTCTGACGTAGCATCGGTTGCCGTAAGCTCTAAGGCCTGAGACAAACTTTCTACAGATATATTTGTTTGTTTTTTAGACAGTCTATTTTCCACAAGTGAGGTTAATCCAATCATAGGAATACTAAAAAAGGACAACACAGTTGCTAGAAATTTAATTGGATACGCCATAAATGACGCGAATTTTAATGCATTTCTAGTGGCATAAACCTTTGGTAATACTTCACCAAACAACACAATTAAAAAGGTAACAAGCACAACTTCTATCACAAACTTAAGTGTTTCTGAATGCAAGGATGCTAAAAATATTTCGCCTAAGTAGGCAAAAATCAGCACTACTAAAATATTGATAAAATTGTTGGCAATTAAAATAGTAGCCAGTAATTTTTTCGGAGTCCCTAGAAGTTCAGCTACAATATTTTGTTTTCTAGAAGAATTTACAGAGGCTTCACCTATATGAATTCTAGTCAGTGAAAAAAAAGCTACTTCTGCTCCAGACACGAGTGCAGAACAAATTAAAAGCGCAAATAGCACCACACAATTTATGAGGGGCCAAATATTAAAATCAGAAATAAGCGATGTTGACAATATGGGTTCAGGGTCCAAATAAAGAGAATTTAAATTTTATTAAAATGGTAAATCATCAGCATCGTCCTTTTTTACAGGAGCTGAAGAAGCCGACGGATTAGGTGTCGGTTTTTTCGCAATTTCAGCAGGAGCCGAAGTATCCTTTTTTGTACTTAAAAAGGTCAAGTCCCTCACATGAATCTCGGTCATATAATGCGTAGTCCCGTCCTGCTCCCATTTACGAGATTTAATACGACCTTCGCAGTATATTTTATCACCTTTAGAAAGATATTTTTCACAGATTTCTGCCATTTTATTACGTACCACCACATTATGCCATTCGGTATTTGAGATTCGCTCACCAGTTTCTTTACTTGTAAACGTCTCATTAGTAGCCAAAGAAAAACGTCCAATAGAATTCCCTCCTTCAAAATAATGCATTTTTACATCATCGCCTAGGTGACCTATAAGTATCACTTTATTTACTGTTCCTGCCATAATAATATGATTCAATTTACATCAAATATACAAAAAATTACGTCTCTAAATACGCTTTTAAAAAATTATGAATCAATACAGGAACCGGATACTCAAGCACGGAATCCCAGGGGGTTTTATAATCTTGATGTTTAGCCACAGTAAGTACCCAAAACTTAGTATAAATATGCTGATGCGATAATTTATGCACTACGGACTTCGGATTAAACAGCTTTACTTCAGCGTCTTCCGTGATTATTTTATTAAAGTCATCAGACTCCATTAATTCTTTTTCTTCAATTTCTCCAGTTGTTTCAACGCATGGAAACTCATATAAGCCCTGCCATATTCCTTTTCCAGTTCTCAAATTTAACTGGGTAAAACCATCGGCTTGTATCACTAAGTAATTAAAATAACGTTTTCTTACTTTCACCTTTTTATCCTTAACAGGTAATTGAGTCACGCGATTTTCGGACAAGGCTACGCACTTATTATTTACAGGGCAAATTTCACAATTTGGGCTTTGTGGCTTGCATTGCACCGCACCAAATTCCATCATTGCCTGATTGTGATCACCTGGATTATTCATATCCAGCAGTTCTTGTGCCAAYAGTTTAAATTCCTTGATACCTCTTGTACTATTAATAGGTGTATCCACACCAAAAATGCGACTCAACACACGGTACACGTTTCCATCTACCACCGCCATCGGTTCGTCAAAACAAATAGAAGATACCGCTGATGCCGTATAATCCCCTACACCTTTAAGACTTAACAAATCTTTATAGGTTCTAGGAAACTCTCCCCCCAATTCACTCATTATATATTGAGCACTAAAATGCAAGTTTCTAGCTCTGGAATAATAACCTAAACCTTGCCATAGCTTTAACACCTTAGATTCCTCACTTTTAGCGAGGTCTTCTACGGCAGGAAAATTCTGAATAAAAGACAGATAATAGGCCATCCCTTGATCCACACGGGTCTGTTGAAGAATGATTTCTGAAAGCCAAATATGATAGGGGTTGGAAGTTTTGCGCCATGGTAAGTCTCTTTTATTCTCTAAATACCACTGCGCTAATATATTAGTAAGCCACATGTAATTTTATATATTTGCAATAATACACATTTTATTTCATTAATTTTTAGCAAATTAACTTTTACGAATTGATTAAATATCATATATTTGCACCCTCAAAAATAATATTAATACATATAATTATATCAAAAAATGACGAAAGCAGATATCGTATCGAAAATTGCAGAGAAGTCTGGGATAGAAAAGGCAGATGTTTTGGCGACAGTTGAAGCGTTCATGAATGAAGTAAAAGAATCTTTGGAAAATGGAGATAACGTATACTTAAGAGGATTTGGTAGTTTTATTATTAAGAAAAGAGCCGAAAAAACTGGAAGAAACATTTCAAAAAACACAA
>NVSD01000128.1 GCA_002401105.1 Flavobacteriaceae bacterium
CATGCATCTTTTTGCTTTCCTCTTGCGACTACAAGAGAAAGTAAACAAATGAAACATAAAATTGCATCTTCAGTAGTTGTACCAACATTATTAATTTTAACAGGCGTATTTAGTTATTTAACACTTCAAAATAATTGGAATTTTGAAATAGCATCTTATTCAATTTTTCTATTTACATTAATTTATATTTTAATTTTAGAACGAATTATTCCTCTAAAACAAGATTGGAAAGTAAATAAACAGACATTTTGGGTAGATATTAAACATTTCATTTTTTCGACAGCCATATTTGATGCTTTAGGAAAAATGCTCGCTTTGTCATTGGTGATTTATTTTCAAAGAAGACTCTTTACAATAACTGACTTTTGGAATTCCTTACCCTTTTTTGCAACATATATTATTGCAAATTTGATAGGCGACTTTCTTCCATATTTATATCATAGAGTTAGTCATAAAGGAAATACAAACTCGTATTTAAGTCTTCTTTTGTGGAAAATACATTCCATTCATCATTTACCAACAAGTTTAAATTGGTTTAAAACAAATTGGATTCATCCTATCAATATTTTCTTAAATACTTTTTTAAAAATGACACCTATTTTACTTTTAGGATTTAACCAAGAAATTATTTTTTTAGTAGGTATTACACACGTAGTAATTGCTTACATCTCTCACGCCAACATTCAAACACAAAAAAGTTTTTGGGACTATTTGGTTGTAACACCACAAGTACATCATTTTCATCACAGTAAAAAATTGGAAGAGGCAAAAAATTTCGGTAATATTTTTCCTTTTTGGGATTTATTATTTGGCACTTATTATAATAGAAAAGGTGCAGTTGAAGAAGTCGGAATTATAGAAAACAATAAAACTAATTATCCAAAAGGCACAGCATATTTTAAACAACTATTATTTCCCGTAACAACTTCTAAGGAATGTTGTAAATAAAACTAAAAACTATATAAAATGAAAAAATATCAAATAACGACTCTAATAATTACTATCATTTTTACCTTAAGTCTTTTATCTTCTTGTCAAGTTGGTAGATATGTTTGGTTTAATTATGCCAATATTACAGATCATAAAATATTTCCATCACGAACAATCAATAAAAGCACTAATCCATTTACGTTTAAACAATCTAAAAMWGGAAATKTTCCMAAAARACTGATTGCCAAAAACAAATTAGACCATAATGAAGAGTTAGATTTTGATAATTATTTAGAAAAAAGTAAAACAGTCGCTTTTTTAATAATTCAAAACGACACGATTAAATACGAAAACTACTTTAATGGATATGAACAATCTTCTGTTTCTACTTCTTTTTCAATGGCAAAATCAGTTGTTTCCATTTTAATTGGTATTGCAATAGATGACGGTTTAATAAAATCCGTTAATGAACCAATTACAAATTATATTCCTGAATTACAAAAAAGTGGGTTTGACAAAGTGACCATTGAACATTTATTACAAATGACCTCTGGATTAGATTTTAACGAAAGTTATGTAAGTCCATTTAGTGAAGCATCTAGTTATTATTATGGGACAAATCTTAGAAAAGCAATTCCTAAATTAAAATTAAAAAGAGAACCCGAACAAGAGTTTGAATACACAAGTGGAAGCCCTCAAATACTCGGTTTGATATTAGAACGTGTAATTGAAGGAAAAACGGTAACTCAATATTTAGAGGAAAAATTATGGATTCCTTTAGGTATGGAATATGAGGCAAGTTGGAGTTTAGACAGAAAGAAAAACGGATTAGAAAAAACATATTGTTGTATTAATGCACGCGCAAGAGATTTTGCTAAAATTGGTCGATTGTATTTAAATAATGGTAATTGGAATGGCAAACAAATAGTTTCAAAAGAATGGGTAACAAAATCCACAAAAATTGAAACATTGAAAGGAAGTGTACCATATTATCAATACCAATGGTGGATTCCTAATAAAAATTCTTTTATGGCAGAAGGTCATTTAGGTCAATTTATTTACGTAAACCCTTCCGAAAACTTAATCATAGTTAGGTTAGGAGAAAAACACGGAGGTGTAGAATGGTGGTCTGTTTTTGATAGATTAAGTAAAAATTTAGGAAAAGATTTTTTACAATAGTGAATTAATAAAAACTGCCAGTGCACAATCAAATAGACGGCTCCAACTAGATTAGTTGCAGGCGCCTCTCACATATACTGAGCGATAGTCGAAGTACCACCGTACGTACAAGAGTTTCGCTCAGTCATTAATAATTACAAGTATAAAAACACTTCTAATTCTCGTGAACCTATACGGCGGTTCAAAAAAATGAAGTTTGTGTATTATTAATGGTTTCTATCAAAGGTTTATACCCTTTTCGTAGACGTCTATATTTGGGTTTGGTAGTCTTCAAAATTGGACTTTATTATTCACCTCCTTCTTATTTTTTAGGGGTGTTCATGATAGCTTCGCWGTTGTTCATTCTCTTTTATATTTTAAGGGTATTCATGAGTTCGTTCCTCAGTGCTGGTGCTACTCCAAGCGTATGCTTACTCCGTGCCACATGCATTTGGATTGGCATGGCAGGCATTAAATGATGTTGGCAAAATCAAAAAAAAACANCAGCTGTTGATTAATRGWGGCGGTGGAGGTGTTGGTTTATTTGYKGTTCAGCTGGCAAAGKKATACGATTGCCMAGTAACWGGTGTGGATACTTCCGAAAAACATGCCCTGATGACAAGCATGGGCTATGACCATGTAATAGATTATAAGACCACTAATTTTACAAAAGAAAATAATACCTATAATCTAATCCTAGATTGTAAAACTAGCCAGTCCGCTTTTGCCTATAAACGTGTTTTAAAGCCAAAAGGACGTTATATAACTATCGGTGGCCGGTTGATACAGCTATTTTCCGTTCTTCTTTGGGGGAAATTAATATCCAAATTCTCTGAGAAGAAATATCAACTTGTAGGCTTAGCACAAAATAAGGACTTGGACTATTATTTGGAGCTGTATACCCACGGTAAAATTAAATTACGATTGATGGTCCTTACAATTTCGAGGAAATCCCACGATTACTGCAGTATTTTGGTGATGGAAAGCACCACGGTAAAATTGTAGTGAAGGTAGGCTAGATAGTGCAGTAGATTTAAGATAATACCGCCAAGGGTATTTGAAATCTGATTGTCTGGATAGTTTATTAAAAATTACTTTTCGTGTTAGTATGCTGTGTGTATTTGTTTTGTATATTTGAGAAACGTTACCTCAAAAGCATGCAATGTTTAACGAATAAATAATTTACACTTCCTATTGTATAACTATAAGGAATATAACATTAAGTTATGTCTTATTTTGTGGATATACGGGTGTTGTATTTCATGTACAACGAGGGTAAAAACTACCTTCAAACAAAGAACGAGAGTAAAAAATCACTATATTTACACTCGAATACTTTACGAGAGTAATTATTACCTTTAACTATGAAAAAATTTGAACGTAAAAATCCATATAATGACCTACCTCCTCTTCCTCCTAAACAGGAATTAGAAACAAAAATAAWATTATTAAAAACTATTTCTGCAAGCCGTGCGTTAGCTCAACTCAATGGAGCGTTAATAAATTTACCCAACCCTAGATTATTTCTTGATTCGATACATTTACTTGAAGCCAAAGCTAGTTCTGAAATTGAAAATATTGTAACTACAAATGATGACATATATCAATCTATTATTGCAGAAAAAAAAATAGATAACCCCGCAACAAAAGAGGTTTTAAGTTATAAAAAAGCTCTTTGGTTAGGGCTTAAAAGATTAGAATCAAAGCCATTTATTACCACAAACCTTTGTATTGAAATAGTTCRATGTATTAAACAAAACTCTGCAAGCATTAGAGTTACTCCAGGAACAACACTCTCGAATTCGAAAGGAGAAGTTATTTATACTCCACCCGCTGGTGAAAATATCATTAGAGAGAAATTAGCGAACTTGGAAAAGTTTATTAACCAAGATACAAGTCTTGATCCATTAATAAAATTAGCTCTAATACATTATCAGTTTGAAGCGATTCACCCCTTTTCTGATGGAAATGGAAGAACGGGAAGAATACTACTGTTACTCTACTTAAAAATGGAAAAGCTTCTCGATATACCAGCAATTTTCTTAAGTGAGTACATAATGAGAAATAAAGCTGAATATTATATAAACCTTCGAAAGGTAACGGAAGAAAATGAATGGGAAAGTTTGATTATATACTTTTTAGATATGATAGAAACTACTTCAAAAAAAGGACTAATTAGATTAGAAAGAATAACAAGGCTTATGCGAGATAGTACCGTCATAATCAAAAAAGATTTACCAAAAATTTACTCTAAAGATTTGATTGAAGTTTTATTCAAATTACCTTATACAAAAAGAGCTTCTCTTATTGAAGCCGGTTTAGGTTCACTAAAAACTGTTGGGAACTATCTAATTGCATTAGAAAAAATAGGCTTTTTAAAATCATATAAAGTAGGTAAAGAGAAACTGTATTTGAACCATAGATTAATGAAAATACTAGAAGAAAAATAATACACGAAAATACAACAATATATAAAAAACATAGGGCAATTCTACTAATTTCAACGTTCTGTTCTTTAAACAAAGTACATCAAACATACAATTTTATGATTGGAAAAAATAAACATAAAAGTCATATATTTGGCTAAGTACTAACTTATAAAGTCAGTACTTTTTAACCGCCCTACTATTTCTTATACTAACGTTGTGTACCATATAACAAAATTAACCAAAAATGATTGAACTTCAAAAATCAATATCAGATGTCTTTGGTTTTACCAATCAAGAATTTAGTGAAATTCAAAATTTATTTCAGCTAAAAAAAATCAAAAAAGGAGATTACTTTTTAAAGCAAGGTCAATATTGCAAAATGTTCGGAATTGTTAAAAATGGGATTTTAAGAGAATATTTAAACATTAAAGACAAAGAAATTACAAAATGGTTTTCTTCAAGTGGATATTTTGCAGTTGACATAGCAAGTTTTTTATTTGACCAACCTGCTTCTTTCAACTATCAAGCATTAACAGATGTTGATTTATATATAATTGGACAAAGCGATTTTAAAAAAATAGGCAATTACATTCCAAGGTGGAATCAAATAGAAAAATTATTTTTCGCTAAATGTTTTAATGTATTAGAAAATAGATTAATTGGTCACTTATCGATGACAGCAGAAGAAAGGTATCAACAACTATTYGATTTGAATCCAATGTTGTTTAATCAAGTTCCTTTAAATTATATTGCCTCAATGCTCGGAATGACACCAGAAACTTTGAGTCGGATAAGAAAAAAAATAAGTTTAAAAACTTCTTGATATAGGTCAAGTGATTGAATAAATAAGATACCGAATTTTGTATTCATAAAACTTAAACAATGAAACAAATTTTGAATCTTATTCTTTTAACTGTATTTTCTATAATAGGAAGTGCACAAAACCAATCACAAATGACAATTAACGAAAATGCACCAGTAATAAAAAAAAACGAAATCTTAATTAAAGCTAAACCTGAAATTATCTGGCAAACTTTAACTGAAATAAACAAATGGAAAAACTGGAATTCAAGTATAACAGAATCCGAAATCAATACAATATTAGAAATCGGAAGTTCATTCAAATGGAAGATAAATGGGAGTAATATTAATTCTAAAATTCAAATTCTTGAAACAAATAAAGCATTTGGTTGGACTGGAAAAGCATTTGGAGCAAAAGCAATTCATATTTGGTATTTAGAAGAAACTAAAAATGGAACAATTGTAAGAGTTGAAGAAAGTATGGAGGGGTGGTTCATAAAATTATTTAAGAAAAAAATGAACCAAACTTTAGAAAATGATATGAACTATTGGCTTAAGCAGTTAAAAAATGAATCCGAAGAATAAATTCGGCATACAATAATGTGTATAGTTAATTGCTGTTTCTTGCCAAACCGAAGATAAGTGATTTTTTATAAGGTTAGTGATTAACTAAAAAAAAAGGTACATTTAAACAGGCAACAAAACATACACCGAGCGTTATGCGCAATAACGAAATAAGCCGCAAAAAGTCAACTAAAATCAAATATGATAGTAAAAATAATAATGACAATTCTTGCCTTAGCAAATGGAATATTTATGACAATGGACGGTTTTCATGTTATAATGAAAGGTAAATACATTGGACCAGAAAAACCTGGACCTTGGGCAAATATTTTTTACAAATTGAAAATAGATGTATTCAAATTAGGACCATTATTTGTCATTCTAGGACTAAGCTGGCTAATCTTGACTTATGCATTATGGACTAATCAAGAATGGACTTTAATATTTGGTGTTATTATTTCTATACTAACTCTTTGGTATATAAAAGTGGGAACATTTATTTCAATTATTACAATTGCTTTACTACTAATTTTCAAACAACAGTTGGGATTATAATGAATGGAAATCGCTCTACAACCCCGCTATATAGAAAACTTGGAATTACAAGTGATTCTGAAATTTTGGTCTTAAATCAGCCTAATAATTATATTGATTTCTTTTCGGACTTTCCTTCTAAGGTCATAATTATTGAAAAGAGGAATCGTCAACAGTTTGGATTTATACACATATTTGTTAGAACGATGAGTGAATTGGAGAGTTTGTACAAAACTGCAAAGACAAGTTTAAAAAAGAACGGAATATTATGGATTAGTTGGCCTAAAAAAACATCTGAAATAAATACTGAACTTGACAAGTTTATGATTATGAAATATGGACTCGACAATGGATTGGTTGATACGAAAGTTGCATCAATTGATAAAAATTGGAGTGGACATAAATTCGTTTATAGATTAAAAGACAGATAAAACAAAGCGCATAACAAAGTATATCAAACATAGCTAATACGTGCTAAAATCAAAGGTTTGTACTTATTTATGAAGTTCTGCTAAAACTTTTGATTTGGTTTTAATAAGAAAAGATAAAACAAAATAAAAAGTTTTGGCTAAGTGCAAGTTTGAAAGTCAGTACTTTCTAATCCGCACTGCGCTTAGCCAAACGTTGTGAGCAATAAAAAAAANCAGACCTAGATAAATGAARAATCTTTTAATAATTGGAATTTTATTCTTTTCAATAACGATTTTTGGACAAGAGAAACTTGACCCTGATAAATATTATGCTAAATCAAAAACCATCTTTCTTGAGTCGAAAGTCTATGGAAAACAAAGAGAACTGCAAATATTTATTCCTGACGAATATGTATGGGAGAAAGATGAAAAATTCAAAGTACTATACCTTTTTGACGCTCAAAATACACGGATTTTTAATTACATAAGCGGAAACGTTCAGCTTCTATCAATGAATACGATTGAACCTGTAATTATAGTTGGTGTTGTAACTGAGGATCGATGGGACGAATTTTTAACACCAAACAATCACAAAGAAACATTGGAAAGATATGAACCACCAATTGGACACGCTGACAAATTAATTGAACACATCGAAACTGAAATTGAGCCTTATTTGAAAGAAAATTATCGAGTTCAAGATTATCGYCTCGCAATTGGTCATTCTTTAGGTGCAACTTTCGTTACTTATGCATCAATGAAAACTGAAAATCTATTCGACTACAGTATACTTTTAAGTCCAAATTATAATTACGACAAAAAACAATTCGTAAACAGATTTAAGGAATTTGTAAAAACCAATTTGTCAAAGAAAAAGAAATTTTATTTTATAAATGGTTATGGAGACAAGTACGAAAAAGAATTTGACGAACCTTTACAAGATGTYATCAAAATTTTAGAAAGTTCCAAAAACGAAAAAATAAGTTGGAATTACAAAAAGTTGGACATTGGCAATCACGGACTAATTTGGTTAGGAGTATATAATGGACTCTTGAATTGGAAATAATAACTGCTCACAATCGAGTAGACGGCTCCAACTAGATTAATTGGCAGGCACCTCTCACACATACTGAGCGATAGTCGAAGTACCACTGTACGTACAAGAGCTTCGCTCGGTCATTAATAATTATAAGTATAAAAACACTTCTAATTCTCATGAACCTATACGGCGATTCAAAAAATTGATTTTGTGTATTATTAATGGTTTCTATCAAAGGTTTATACCCTTTTCGTACACGTCTAGATTTGGGTTTGTTAGTCTTCAAAATTGGACTTTATTATTCACCTCCTTCTTATTTTTTAGGGGTGTTCATGATAGCTTCGCTGTTGTTCATTCTCTTTTATATTTTAAGGGTATTCATGAGTTCGTTCCTCAGTGCTG
>NVSD01000129.1 GCA_002401105.1 Flavobacteriaceae bacterium
GTATTAGTGTGAGATTTCTCCTCGTTCCTCGTTCGAAATGACACGTGGAATGTGACACTTGTAACGCTACCTTTTTACAGTTCTTATTCGTCATCACTGTCACTAGTTTTTATATTTTTAAAAACTCTCATCTCGAATTGACGCTAGAAACGTCATTACTGCCACTGGTTTTTTTAAAAAAAACTACCTTACTGAATTGAAAACCGTCACCTGATTAGTGAACCAAACTGTCCTGAATCCTGTGTCAAATAGTCTTATGTCAAGTCTCCATAACATTGCTCAAATCTTAAATCTATCATTGACGCTATTTTATTTTACACGTTCATTTTTTACTCACCCATTTTATTTTAGGGGTGTTCGTGAGTTGCTCCGCAGTTGCTCCTCCAAAACCAGCTATGCTGCCTCATGAATTCCAATTTTAAAAATAAAAAGCTATGAATAAAACGAACCAAAAAAGGAGCCTTTTATGATGTATTTTTTAATGCGGCTAATACCTAATAGATTTCCGAAGGGCAGTTTAGAAATGGAATTAATTTTTGTTTTAGCTAGGCGAAAAATCTAAGGATAGCGATAGCTATCGTTCTATTTTGCAACAACGATAAAACGTAAAATAAACCATTTATATCGGTTATTTGGGATTGTATTTGGTATAACACCTTATTAAAAATCATGTCCAAAACTGCGCGTCGCTCAAAAGGTCGCTCCTGAATCTCGCAGCTTTTGAACATATATACTGCATAAAAGACAGGCTTCGATTTGAAATTCTCAATATTACTAAGTTTACTTTTTCAATACCTCTAGCATTTTACTGAACGTCATCACTGCCACTGGTTTTTATTTTAAAAAAAGAGGTTGGAATCGTCCCTTCGAGTGGTTTTTTAAATGACAAAGGGAATTTATAAAATTGTATCGAGAAGATTTTATTATTAAAATCTATCGTTAACTCATTGACATTATTTCATTCATTCATTTTTTTGCTCCTCCAAAACCAGCGAAGCTGCCTCATGAATTCCAATTTATAAAACAAAAAAAAAGGAATACATAGCAATGATTTTGAATCAGAACTATATTCCCTTTTTTTAAATATTCTCCGCCCTTTTCGCTTTCCGCTTTTGGCTATTGGCTATTGCCTATTGCCTAAACTCTTAAAAATCTATTTTTCCTCGTTATAGAAAACTTTGTAGAACTTCATTTTTTTCTCTTCATCAAATCCTTGCTCAATATACTCCGTATAGGCATCAGGAGCGTCTATATCCAATTTAATTTGGATATTGGTATCCAATTTAATCTCCGTTTTCATTTTTGATTTTTGCTTTTTCAATACAACGTCTGAAATTGTAAAATCATTTCTTACTAATACGTCATTGGCCTCTTCATATTGCTTTTTATAATCTTCAAAAAGCTCCATACGTCCACCTTCCGATTCAAAAACTTCTTCTTTAAAATCGTTGATGTTTACATGGTCATTCTCACTAAAAAAGTCAACCGTGCTTGCCAAAAATTTATTTTTTTCGTGTAGTCCAAATTCTTCCTGAATTACTTGATCAGAAAAGTCCTTACACATTTCTATATACGTATTTGTATGCTGATTGGCATCATCGGCATATTTAACATTTAAGAAGTTTTTTATCCAATACTGCGCATCATAATTATTATTATCTACACTTAATACCGTACGTCCTTCATCGTCTGTAGAGTTAATAATCAAGCAGCCTTTATCGATACGCTTGGTACTAATCCCCTGTTGCAACATAATGTCAAAGTTGCTATCATCCATATAAGTCTGAAAAAAACTGGTCTTACTTTCTATTTTAAAAATACCAATAGCGGTGGTCATCACATCTCTGTATTCTACATCTTCAAAAAATGCAACCAACACATCTCCTCGTTTAATTTGTGCAGAATTAGACTGTTCAAACAAGTGAGTTACTATGTTTTGAGATACTTCAACAAAAGAATCGCCATCTTCAAACATTTGTTTGGTATAGCTATTAATCTCATTTAATGCAATATCAGCATGATGACTAAAACGGAAACTTTCCGCTACGTTTGTAAAAGGTTTCAGCAAAAAAGGCAACATCAATTCGTAGGTCTCTTGGTCAAATTCTAATAATTTGTCCGAAAAAGCATTGGTAGAACTATTGAACTTATTTCCTACTTTATGAATGATGAATTTTGATATTTGTGCGCGACCTCTTTTAATCATAATACTTAAATTTTTAGATCACAAATTTCACTTAAATATCTATCATTTACAAATCTATTTTTAAAATAGTGACTGACGATCAGAGACTGGTGAATAGTGACTAGTGAAAAGTGATTGGTGACTGGTGATTGGTGATTGATGATTGATGATGGCTAGAACAACTTATATTGCTCAGGCAACAATCTAAATGTTTTCCGGTGATGCTTTGTGATGCCATGATCCCGAATCCCCTGCCTGTGTACTTTGGTAGGATAGCCCTTATTTCTATCCCAGGCATAATTGGGAAAATCAAGGTGGATTTTTTCCATATAATCATCTCTATACGTTTTTGCCAAAACAGAGGCTGCCGCAATACTTAAATACTTACCATCTCCTTTAATAATAGTTTCATGAGGGATTTTTTTATAGTCGTTAAACTTATTTCCATCAACAATTATATGTTCTGGAACTATATCCAATTTACTTATGGATTGATGCATCGCCAATAAGGAAGCTTGTAAAATATTAATTTCATCTATTTCTTCTTGCCACACATATCCTATGGCCCAAGCCAGTGCTTCTTTTTCTATAATGGGGCGTAAAAAATGACGCTGTTTCTCTGTGAGTTTCTTAGAATCGTTTAATAATTCGTGAGAAAAATTCGAGGGTAAAATCACAGCCGCTGCTACCACAGGCCCCGCTAAACAACCACGTCCAGCCTCATCCGTTCCTACTTCAATACAACCTGCTTTAAAAAAAGATTTAAGACTCATGTTTTTTTTGTTTTATGTACTTTTCAAATTCGATTTAAACACTGTTTTTAATAGATTTTTTTACGCTTCAAAAAAGAAAAACTGTAGCAAATCCTCTTTCTTTTACAGCGTACTCTTCCCTTGTAAATCCACTATCAAACCAATTAGAAAGACTGCAAATATAAAGCGCAAAGAACGCAAATATTTACGAACAATTTTAACCTTTTATTTCCGTTCAAATAATTTACCTTTGTCCAATACTATATTTATTACATCCATGAAATTTTTTCTAAGTACTATATTTATATGCTTTACTTTTTTGGTGAGCACTGCTCAAATCCAATTAGATAAAGAAACCATGCGAAACAGAGGGTATTCAAATGAAGAAATTGAGAATTACCTAGATTCGATTAAAGGAAGTGAAAAAGAAATTAGTGTGTCTTTGAGTGGTAAGACTCATTTTACAGACTATAAAATTATTTCATTTGAGAACGATACTACCTATATAGACACCACCTTAACATTGAGAAAAGAATTCAAACACAATGTCTTAAGAAAAGATAATTTTGAATTGATGGCTTTTCATAACCAAGGGCAAACCTATCAGAAACTAGGACACGATTTTACAAAAAGCGGCTTATTTCCTGATTTAGGAGCCACTGCCAAACAGTTTGAATACATCCCGATAGAAGAAATCAATTACTTTGAAGTTCCTACGGCCACTACAGAAGTAATGTACCGCACAGGAATGGAACAAGGGCAAATGCTGGATATTTTATTTACGGTCAATACCTCTCGGAAATTTAATGTCTCTTTTGAATACAAAGGACTGCGCTCCTTAGGGTATTACAGAAACGCATTAGCAAGCCACGGAAATTTTAGAGGTACTTTTAACTATCAATCCAAAAGCGGAAATTATAGCGCTAGAGGGCACATGGTTTCTTATGACTTTTACAATGATGAGTACGGAGGACTTCCAGAAGAATCACTAGACTATTTCAAGGAGGACGACGCTAACTATACGGACAGAGGCCGTATGGAAGTGAATTTTACCGATGCTGACAATATGTTTGAAGGAAAAAGATACTACCTAGATCACCAGTACACTTTAGGAAAAGTAGGCGATAGTATTCAAGCAAACACAAAATTAAAAATAGGCCATCAATTCACCTACGAAACACAGCATTATCGCTTTAATCAAGAAGCAGCTATGGAATCTTATTTCGGGGATGCCTATCAATCAGTAATTAGTGACCATACGGAATACCAAAAAATGAACAATCAGGTGTATGCGGAATTAAAATCACCTATCGTACTTGGTAAATTACGCGCTACAGCTAATGTTTTCAATTATAACTACCATTACAACAGCATCCTAATATTGAATGATAAAACCATTCCAAATCGACTTAAGGGCGATGCATTATCAGTAGGTGCTGACTGGGACACTCATATTAAAAAGTTTAAATTCAGAGCAAAAGCAACGACTATTTTAACAGATAATATTACGGGCTATGAATTAAATACCGTGGCAAGTTATAAAAAAGATAGTTTGTACGAAATAAAGGCTAGTGCTTTGAGCTCCAGTAAAACACCTAATTTCAACTTCCTATTACAGCAAAGTGATTATAAAAATTACAATTGGCGCAATACTTTTGACAATCAAAAAGTACWAAAATTAGGCTTTGAATTTAAATCGGACCAACTAGTAGATATAGATGCCAGTTATTCTATTCTAAACGATTATACCTACTTTAACGAGGACCAAGTTGCTGCGCAATACAATGGAACCATCAATTATTTAAAATTAAAGATACATAAAGCAATTTCCATAGGTAAATTCACCCTTGACAACACCTTTTTATACCAAGAAGTAATTAGCGATGACGCTGTTTTAAACGTCCCTACTTTTGTGACTAGAAACACCATTTACTTTTCCGATTACGTGTTTAAAGGCAGCCCTATGTTTTTGCAAACAGGARTCACATTTAAATATTTCAGCAAATATTATGCTGATAATTACAATCCATTGCTCAGCGAGTTCTCTACACAAAACACCACAAAAATCGGAGACTTTCCAATGTTGGACCTGTTTATAAATGCCGAAATACGCAGAACACGTTTGTATTTTAAAATAGAAAATTTAGGCGCAAGTTTTACAGGTCGTGATTATTACTCAGCACCGTCCTATCCATATCGCGATTTGACAATTAGATTTGGCTTGGTATGGAATTGGTTTATATAAAGTTAGTGTGGGGTTGGTTGCTTGTTATTAGTTGTTGGTTGTTAGGACTACTCTTGTGAATTTGGTTGCTTGTTGCTAGTTGCAGGTTGTTAGGACTACTCATGCGGAGTTAGTTGCTAGTTGTTGGTTGTTAGAAAGTAATTTAAAATGCTGATTTTCACATCTCTTTTCTATACTCTCTTCTCTTTTTTCTAACAATGTTGAGGGTTGGTTGTTGGTTGCTGGTTGTTAGGGCCACTCTTGTGAATTTGGTTATTCCCCTCTGCCTTCGGCATCTCCCCAAAGGGAAGAATTAAGTACTATTTTGTTACTGCTTATTGCTGTCACTGTTGTGTAAAAAACAGCGATGATTTAAAGGTTGAATAAAACTTTGTAGGATTGACTTATCTTTATTCTAACCTCTCTTTTCTCTATTCTCTACTCTCTATTCTTTTTAAAAACAACTACACTCCCCCTGTAAACGTTGCATACAACAGCCCTCCAATAAACATTAGAATTCCAATAACAAATACAAAGCCCAGCAAAACACCAAAAAACTTTAATGTATATAAAAACAACTTCCGAAACTTTAATTCATAAAAACTGCGATACACGTACAAATAAAACAAAACGACCAATACGCTTGACCCTGTAAATATAGACGGGATATTAAATAGCATTGCCAGTCCAAAGGCTATTATGCTAAACCAAAATGTAATTCCCTGTATAAAAGCGTTGATAACTAATTGTTCTCCATAAAAATTTCTTTTCCAGAATACAAGAAATGAAATAAGTGTAAAAATAGGTAATAGTACAAAAGAGAGTAAATTAAAATATTTAATAATATTTCTTGTGATATTTTCATTTTGAACCTTCATATCGTTCTTAAAAGTCTCAAAATCGATTGTATTTCCGGCAGATTTCTGCAAATCGTATAAGGGTTCTAGTTGAAATTCATTCATAGCATTCCCCATTACAACATAATCCTCCACAAAAACATTAAACACAATCAAAGCTATGGCAGCTCCCAAAGCAAAGAATGCCAATGGACTCACATATTTTTTTCGAGTACCTGCCAAGTATTCCTTCAGTATTTGTTTTGGACGAAACAGCATCATTCTTAAAGTAAAAAAATACTTGTTATCCCAACCTAAAATAGTCGCTGCAAATTCTTTCCACAATATTTTAACGGAGACTCTTTCTCTTACTACTTTTCCTCCACAATTAGCGCAGAACACGTTTAATTCGCTTATTTCTACTTCGCAATTTTTACAATTCATGGTTTTATTTTCTATTATTGTCAAGTCATAAGAACGCTACACGTTCTATTATTGAGAAAAATCACAAGACAATACATGCTTTCTAGATAAAGGTTCTAAAAACCAGCAAAATCATCAAAAACAAGTATAAAATGTTCTACAAATACAATTAACAAGAGAAATTACCCAACCTAATCTGTCACTTTAATAGGTTTCGTTTTAGTTGCTTTTTTCTTGTCCTCCACTAACATTTTCAATTTAATATGAAACGCTGCAAACAACAAGGTCATAAACGGACTTAGCCAATTAAACACCGCATATAWGGCATAATCAAATACAGGTACACCTAACACTCCTGCCTGATATGCTCCACAGGTATTCCAAGGCACCAATACGGAAGTTACCGTTCCTGAATCCTCTAAGGTTCTACTTAAATTCTCTGGAGCCAATCCCTTTTCTTTGTACGCTTTCGCGAACATTTTCCCAGGAATCACAATGGCTAAATATTGATCTGAAGCCGTCACATTTAAGGCCAAACAACTTGCTACTGTACTGGCAAATAATCCAAATACGGAATCCGCCATTCTTAATAATGAACTACTAATTCTAGAGAGAGCACCAATGGCTTCCATTACCCCACCAAATACCATGGCACAGATAATTARCCAAATCGTATTCATCATCTTTTTCATCCCTCCTGCTACAAATAAATCATTCAAGTCAGCATTGCTTGTCTCTATGGCAGTATCCACCGTAATGGCATTCATAATTCCTTTGTAAGCTGCAGAAAAGGTCATCGTATCTGCTCCTGCCACGTTCAAGACAATATTTGGTTGAAAAATAATAGCAAAAACACCTCCTAATAAAGTACCTATTAGCAAGGCGACTAAAGGTTCTGTTTTTTTGATAATTAAAAAGATAACCACCGCTGGCACTAAAAACAACCAAGGTGTGATATTAAAAGCTTCGTCTATAGAGGCCAATATAGCATCGTTATTAATGGTTCCCGTTACCTCTAAATTCAATCCAATAATGATAAATACTAATAATGTAATCAATATTGTAGGAACCGTGGTATATACCATATATCTAATATGCGTAAACAAATCTGTCCCTGCCATCGCAGGTGCTAAATTAGTAGTATCGGACAATGGCGACATCTTATCTCCAAAATACGCTCCCGAAAGGACCGCTCCTGCTACCATTCCTAAAGGTATTCCTAAAGCTTTTCCGATACCAATCAAGGCAATACCTACCGTAGCTGAGGTTGTCCAAGAACTCCCCGTTGCAATAGAAATTATTGCACAAATAATCACAGTAGCCGGTAAAAATATAGTGGGATTTAAAATTTTCAAACCATAGTAAATCATGGAGGGAATTACACCGCTTATCAGCCAAGTTCCCGCCAACGCTCCTACAAAAAGAAGGATTAAAATAGCGCCAGTTGTAGACCGTAAATTATCGGCTACTTCGTCCATCATTTTCTGATAAGGAACTTTATTAAAAAAACCAACAATGGCTGCAACCGCTCCACCTATTAATAAGGCAAACTGATTAGAACCACTCAACGCGTCGTCTCCATAAACAGCTAATACATTAAAAGCCAACATTCCTACTAAAAAAACRATAGGAATYAATGCTTCCCAAATAYTTAACTCTTTATTCTCRACRATTTTTGGCTCCATATAGTTSKRTTTTAGTTTTTGTAAGGTTACGGTTTTTAAAAAGGTTG
>NVSD01000130.1 GCA_002401105.1 Flavobacteriaceae bacterium
CTGTAGTTCCGAAATAGCTTCCATTGTCAAGAGCAAGTAATGTATAGGTATCACAAGCTTCTTTGTCCGAAGGAGCATCAGCAACTGGAGTGTCGTTTACGGTAACCATAAAACTATTTTGATCCGTACAATTAGGAGTTGTTCCTGTTTGTGCATAGACATAAATAGTTTGAGTTGTGGTGATGTTGTCACCTGCAAATAATGCTGTTCCACCTCCAGCGGTTGCTGTAAAGTAGTTTCCATCGGCAGATAAAGCAGGTAGTTCGTAGGTGTCACATACGATAATGTTACTTGGAGCAGTTGCCGTAGGCGTATCGTTTACAGTAACTGTAAAGCTACATTCCTCTGAATAGATAATCCCTGACGCCGTATATGTAGCTGTATAAGTTACGGTTGTTACTCCAGGTTGGAAAATGTCTCCTGGGGTATGTGTTCCTGCGAAAGTAAAATCAATACCTGCGGAACAAGTGTTTCCTATTAGCGTTCCTTTTATCTTTATATTGTCAGTAGTATTTTTATTGTTAGGTTTTTGATTTGGGTATGAAAAAGTATAAACAATTTTGTATGCTCCGTTAGTTGGTATGTTTGGATCTATACTCAATGTGTGAGTACCAGTACCTAGTAGATCAATGGAGGTTATGGTCGGGTTTGATGGTCCAGTATTTCCGTATTGATCAATCCATGTAACCGTTAAATCGTAATCTCCACTGTCATAAGTTACGTCTATGTCAACTAAATCTCCTTGTTGTATGTATAGTAAAGGGGTGGTAATTATCGAATTGTTGCTGCTTCCTGAGCTTCCTGAAAATAATTTTACATGGCCACCACCACCACCTACTCGAGAAATGAATTCAGTATACCAGCAGTTATTAGCGAGAGTGCTTTCAGGTAATTCAAATAACATTTCAAAAGAGAAATTACCTGTACCACCAGAGCAGTTTTGCGATGCGCTGGGAGGTACCCAATTTATTGTGGTATTGTTATTTCCTGGAACAGTACATATTTCTATATCCTGAGGGCAATCAGATATCGTTATACAATCTAATGGGTCCTGCCCGAAAACCCCAAAGCCTCCGCCGGCAWAAAACAATAAAATCAATAATTTTCTTAAAAAGTAATTTTTCTTCATAATTTCTGGACGTTAAAATTAGACATAGGTATGCTTGTATGAGTTTGATAAGCAAACTCAAATAGTTAATATTTTTGTTATAAGGGAATAAGGTAAATTCGATTGTTATTCATTGGGACGCGAATAACAACGAATCCTCCACGTACATATTAAGGGACGTTAGAGAGTTCAAATTTTGTTTTGAAATCAAATTAATTGATGTCGTGTATTAGATGTAGTTTAAGACAGGCTAATAGGTAAAATTATCTTATAGGAAAAATTATTTTAATTGCTAGTTTTTTCTGAGGGGAGAAAAACTGGGTCTATTTATTCGGACGAATTAAATAGRGACGATTTAGAACCATGTATATKAAWTATACTAATGTGAATCTAAAATATGTGTTTCGTAATTATTGTGAGGATGTATTACGAAATAAACAATTATTTGTGTCTAGTAAAGTTAGCATACATTTATAAAATAAATAATGCAAAACAATAAATGRTAACAAAAACTTGTTAAATGGTCTTTTAATTCGGTTAAATTGTGKTTTTAGGGGGTGTAGATGTCTGTGTTGTACTTTGTGAATTTCACGGTTTTCCGTGATTTTAATTTGTTAGTAACGGTTATTAGATAATTGTTTTTCTGTTTAAAAAAAGCAGCCGCAATACTTAATTGTCAATTGTCGTCCCCACAACATAGTTATATAAAGCATATGTACGACTGCTATTTGTTAATTTTATGTATATATTTTTCTTTGATTTAAAAAATATAATAATATCTGTTCATGTAATATTAAAAGGATATTGTTATGTTTACTCCATATTGGGACTAAAAAAAGGGTGGTGAATCATTACCTTCCTTTGTAAATGAAATATAGAGTTGTCATGTTTTATTAGTTACTTATTAGATGTTTGTTTGTTTCAATATTGAAATTTTCAATTTGAAACGAACGTGTCGTATTTTCAAAATCATCTAGGGGGATAGCGACTATTGATATAATTTAAATTAGTTATAATAGGGGAATATATAACTTAGGGCATGCTTGCTGGGAAAGCATTTTTGTTTGGGGGCTGCAAATAATATAAATAATATCGGTTTTTTAACTTTATTTTAAAAGTTAAATCTCAAGTATGGGGCCTTGGAAAATTGATTAATTCTAGGGGAATTCAATTATTATAGGGACGAAGTTAAGATAGTTTTGTCAATTAAAAGAGATAAATATGCGAAATAACCTTTTTTGTAGCTAAACGGGCAGGATTTCTTTATGAATAGTAAAAATCATCTTATTTGTCTGATTGTTAGTTGAATGTTTGTTGTGGAGGGCTTGGTAGATTAAATTAGGGGGAGTAGAAAGGTTCGCTTATGATAGTTACTATAAATAACTACTTTTTTTATTTATAGACGAAACAATTGCATTCCCACAAATAGTATTCTGTACAGAAGTCCTCATAGTATGATTGAATCCTATTAGTGAATGAAGTGCTATCGAATCAATAAAGTACCGTGAAAAATATTTCTAAAATTGCTAACATAGATTTATAAAGTTTATGAATTGCTAGTCTAATGTTTGTGAGTTGTGTTTGGAAATGAATCGCATCGTAAAGAAGTACTAAAATAAATTTAAAAGTTCCTAATATATACTATTGTAGGTGCTTTTTGTGTTTAGAAAAGTGAAGGAATTATAAGAGGAACTAACTGCTGTTTTTAATGAAAGGTATTGAGAATGTGAATTAGTAAGTTTTTTGAATAAATTAGAAGAAGCAGCCGTAATACTTAATTGTCAATTGTCGTCCCCACAACATAGTTATATAAAGTACATGTACGGCTGCTATTTTTTTGTTAGTTTTTCATTTGTAATATTATAAATTCGGTACGTCGGTTAAGCTGGTGTTCTTGTATTGTACAGTGAATGGAATTAGCACAATGGTTTATTAATTGGGTTTCACCAAAACCTTTATAGCTTGTTAATTGACCTGTTGTAATCCCGTTATTTATAATGTAGTCATAAGTTGATTTAGCTCTTCGTTCCGAAAGCGCCAAATTATAAGCGTCATTTCCTCTACTATCTGTATGTGACTCTAAACGAATAATCATTTCAGGATATTTTTTTAGTAATGTTACAACTTTATCAAGCTCAATAGCTGCATCTGGCCTTATAAAAGATTTATCTAAATCAAAATAGATTGTTTTAAGATCTGCTAGGATGACTACATCTTGAATAGGTTTTAAGGTGAAATTGATATTCAAGTTTATGGTAAACTCATCCTTGTCATCCATCTTATATGTATTGAATGTTCTACTTGCTGAAGTGTATTTTTCTTTGTTTCCTTCCAATAGAAATGAACTGTTTCTGTTGATGTAATGTTCGTATTTTCCATCTTCTTTTGTGATGAAATAAGCTATTTCTTTTCCTAAACTATCTTGTAAAACAATTCGAGCATTTCCTARTGGTTGATTATTAGCATCATCAAAAATTTGTCCTTTTACCTTTAGTGGAGGTGTTCTYTTAAAAGAGTAAATATCATCATCACCTTTTCCTCCATCTCTATTGGAAGATATATAACCTCTTCTTCCTTTATCATCYAAAAAATAGGCGAAATCATCTTTATTACTATTTATAGGGCTTCCTAGGTTTACGATAGAAGTGTAAACGTTATTTTTATCTTGAATGGCAACAAAAACATCTTGTAAACCTAATCCTACATGACCATCCGAAGAAAAGAATAAGGCTCCGTTTTTATGAATAAAAGGAAACATCTCATTGCCTTCAGTATTGATAGAACTTCCTAGGTTTTTTGGTGTTCCCAAAGTTCCATCACTGTGTACTTCCGAAACATAAATATCCGAACCTCCAACGGAACCTGGCATGTCAGAGGTGAAATATAATTTGCTTCCATCTGCATTTAGGGAAGGATGTCCTACGGAATATTGATCGTTATTAATACTCGTTTCTTTGATGTTTTTCCACTGGTTTCCCTCTAATTCTGCAGTGTAAATTTTTAAGTTTACCGTCCCTTTGTCATCTTTTGTAATGCTATGATTCAAATAGTTGTTTCTCGTAAAATACATTCGTTTTTTATCTGAACTAAACGTAGGGACACCTTCGTGGAATATACTGTTTACATCACCCGCTACTTTCGAAACTTCGCCACTGTTAAACGTATAGATATCCAAAAACGGTTGTTCGTTCCATGCGTATTTTCGTATAATTGAGACGCCTTTGTCTCTAGCGGATACAAATAGCATGTTGTCGTTATAATCAACACCTCCAAAATCACTGAGTGCTGTGTTTACCGAATGGTTTGAAAGGATATATTTAGTATTGTTTTTTAATGAATTAATGAGTTTGTTTTTTGTAAAAAACAACTTTCCTCTTGAGTCATTAACAGCACTGTTTTTGAATTTTTCCATCCATTTTTCTGATGCTTTGTATTGTTTGGTGCCTCGTAAAGCTTGTGCATAATTATAGTAATAAGAAGCAGCCAATTTATTGTTGTCGGTTACTTGACTATAATATTTTAGCGCAGATTCAGGTTGTCGAAGCATCATATAAGCATCTCCAATTTTTTGCAAAGATTGCTCTTTGTTAAAGTCGATGGCTACCAGTTTTTCATATTTTTCTATCGACTTGATAAATGAAAAACTATTGAATAATTCTGTAGCTTTTTTCTGTTTCCCTTGTTGAGCAAAGATGGAGGTGCTACTTATTAAAATAATAAGAATATGTGTGTAAAATTTTTTCATAATTTTAATGTTTGTCTATTAAAAATATCTTGGAGACCTGAAATTYTTYTTCAGAAAATTAAATTCGTAAATCAGTATGATTTCGTGAGACCCTGAGGTGTATGGTCGAATTTCACCTGTGGATATTTCATAGGCATATCCAAGTCTTAATTGTCTGTTTACTTGAATGTCACTTAGAAAACCAACAGCACGTTCTTTTCCGTTCATTCTGTAGGAAGCACCTAGCCAAAATTTCTCGTTGAATAAGAAACTGGCTGTTGCATCTGAAGATAGAGGTGCTCCATTTGTRTATTTTGTTAAGAATGTAGGTTTGAATTTTATGCTTTTATTGATGTCAAAAACATATCCTGCAATTGCGTAATAATGGATACGGTCAAATGCTTCGAAATCAGAGTTGTTKTGATAGCGATTGTTAATAAGTCTTGGTGCTGAAATTCCAACATACCATCTGTTACTGTGTACGTATATTCCAGCTCCAATATTTGCATTTACCTTATTTAATTTCTCGTTAAAATAAGGGTCGTTCAATACTTCTGAATATTCAAATAATTCGCTGTCAATTTTATAATAATTAAACCCTCCTTTAAGTCCAAAAGCGACTTTGATACTCTCTGTAGCTTGTATAGTGTACGAAAAATCAGCATAGGCATAAGTAAAGTTTTCATATCCAGCGTTGTCGTTTAAGATGGATATTCCAATCCCGATTTTGTCATTTCTTAAAGGGGTATGGATAGAAAGTGTTTGTGTTTGTGGTCCCCCATCAAATCCTACCCATTGATTTCTGTTCAGTCCAATAATAGATAATACTCCACGACTACCTGCATAAGCGGGATTTACAGCAATAGTGTTGTACATATACTGCGTAAACTGAGGTAGCTGTTGTGCCATAGCAGTAAATCCACTACCTATAATAATTATAATATAAAGTATAATACGTTGCATGTGTTTTTATTTTTTTGATTAATTGTTACCTAAATAGATGTATCCAGTTAAGGGCTTAAATTCTTGATTTTCTATGTGGATGATATAATAATACGTTCCTGAAGGAAGTTTACTATTATTTCCAATTGTCATTCCAGAATTATCATGATGTCCGTTCCACGTATTTTTGTAATTATTTGAGGTATATACCCTCTTACCCCATCTATTGAATATTTTTAAATGCACTGTGAAATTACACTCATCAATATTTTCAATATTGAAATAATCGTTATGACCATCATTATTAGGCGTGAGGACCTTTGATATCTTTATGTCACTGGTGCAACCAAGTACCTCACAATCATCGTTTACATTGATGTTTAAAATTAAACGATCATTACATTCGTTATTTGTATTGTATATCATTTGATAGTTGCCCAGATTTACAATGCTTGGGTCAAATTCGTTTCCATTTATAAATCCATCACTTGCAGATACTGCTTCCCAGGTTCCATTAGTTGTTTCAAAATCAGAGGGTAAAAGTGTTGAAAGTTCTAGTAGGTCATCTACAATACATAAGGATATAAAGTCTTCCGTCTCTACACCAGATGAAACATGAATTATTTGCTCGTAAATAGCTGAATTATTACAATTGTCTGATACGTTCCATATTCTTGTAATGGTGTACCCATTGCCAGAATTCTGCTCGCTATCGAGGGTTTCACTAAAGTCTATATTCAGCTCATTTGAGCATGCATCCATGAATTTAAGATCTGGTATTTCAGGAATGTCTCCACAAGAAACAGTGATTTCGGAATTTTCATAGTCGATGGCTGACGGTGGTGTTGAATCAATTATTTGATAAGTAGCTTCTTTCGAAGAACTATTCCCGCAACTATCAGTAACCTTGAAGTTAATAACATAAGTAGTTCCACAATCTGTGCTACTCGATACTATTTCTGTAGTCCAAATAAGCGTTTCGCTATTGGAACAATTATCATATGCTTCAGCTCCTGCATTTGTTGCAATCCATGATTCAAAATCCATTGTTACAGTATCACAATTTGCGGTGTAATCAGTTGGTTCTGTTGAGAATTCTGGTGCCGTCGTGTCGATTACAGTGATTATTTGTTGATGTGTGCTTGTCAATCCACATAAATCCGTAGCAGTCCAAGTCCTTGTCAACGTATAGTTGTTTTCACAGTTGTTATCAGTGGAAGTAACTTCGGTAAAACTAACAATGGCAGTTCCACAAGTATCCGTTGCTGTAACAATTTCAGCATCTCCAATCGCATCACATTCTACCGTTTTATCTTCAGGAAGTACACTCGTAAAAGTAGGTGCCGTCGTGTCAATTACTGTGATTATTTGTTGATGTGTGCTTGTCAATCCACATAAATCAGTAGCAGTCCAAGTCCTAGTTAACGTATAGTTGTTTTCACAGTTGCTATCAGTTGAAGTAACTTCTGTAAAACTAACAATGGCAGTTCCACAAGTATCCGTTGCTGTAAGAATTACAGGATCTCCAATAGCATCACATTCCACCGTTTTATCATCAGGAAGTACACTCGTAAAAGTTGGTGCCGTCGTGTCGATTACAGTGATTATTTGTTGATGTGTTGTTGTCAATCCACATAAATCAGTAGCAGTCCAAGTCCTTGTCAACGTATAGTTGTTTTCACAGTTATTATCAGTTGAAGTAACTTCGGTAAAACTAACAATGGCAGTTCCACAAGTATCCGTTGCTGTAAGAAATTCAGGTTCGTTAATCGCATCACATTCCACCGTTTTATTATCAGGAAGTACACTCGTAAAAGTTGGTGCCGTCGTATCGATTACAGTGATTATTTGTTGATGTGTGCTTGTCAAACCACATAAATCCGTAGCAGTCCAAGTTCTGGTCAACGTATAGCTATTTTCACAGTTGTTATCAGTTGAAGTAACTTCGGTAAAACTAACAGTTGCTGTACCACAAGTATCAGTAGCTGTCAATATTACAGGATCTCCAATAGCATCACATTCCACTGTTTTATCTTCGGGAAGTATACTCGTAAAAGTAGGTACCGTCGTATCGATTACAGTGATTATTTGTTGATGTGTGCTTGTCAATCCACATAAATCCGTAGCAGTCCAAGTTCTGGTCAAGGTATAACTGTTTTCACAGTTGCTATCAGTTGAAGTAACTTCGGTAAAACTAACAATGGCAGTTCCACAAGTATCAGTAGCGGTTAAAATAGCCGCGTTTGGTATGGCATCACATTCCACTGTTATATCTGAAGGGGTAGTTTCTACAAATACGGGTGCTTTT
>NVSD01000131.1 GCA_002401105.1 Flavobacteriaceae bacterium
TTTTTTTAATGTTGTTTTTTGTAGATAAACCTGTTTTTTTAGTTGTAATCTCCAATAGTATCCATTTTAAAGAGGAATCAACCTTGTGAAATTACAGTTGTTGTTGACTATAATTTTTTAATTAATTAACATTGAAAATGGAATGATTCCAAATATTTTGTAGTAATTTTATTGCATATAAGTACAGCATTGCAAGGAAGCTAAAGAACTTACAATCACAAATAACAACAGTTTAAAAAAATAGATAATGGAATCATTACAAGGAAAAAAAGCGCTTATCACAGGGGCAGGAAAAGGAATAGGTAAAGCATTGGCCTTGGCTTTTGCAAAAGAAGGAATTTCAGTAGCATTACTTTCTAGAACCACAAGTGATTTAGAGAAAGTTGCCGAAGAAGTACGCGCCGCTGGTGTGGAAGCCTTTGTAATTGCCGCTGATGTATCAAATGAAACATCTGTAAACGAAGCAGCCACAAAAGTATTGAAGGAATTTGGAACTATTGATATCCTAATTAACAATGCTGGTATCGGTAGATTTGGGAATTTTATGGACTTGAGTTCGGAATCTTGGAGTGAAGTAATTAATATTAATTTAATGGGGACGTATTTTGTAACACGTGCTTTCTTACCAAATATGATTGCTCAAAAAAGCGGTGATATTATCAATATTTCATCTACAGCCGGATTGAAAGGTAATGCGATGACAAGTGCTTACAGTGCTTCTAAATTCGCAGTAATCGGATTGACAGAGTCTTTAATGGCAGAAGTGCGTAAACACAATATTCGTGCAAATGTTTTAGTACCGAGTACCGTTGCTACAGACATGGCCTTGGATTTAAACTTAACAGATGGGAATCCAGAAAAAGTAATGCAACCAGAAGATATTGCAGAACTACTAATTAGTCAATTAAAATTACCACGCAGAGTGATGGTAGTAAATTCTAGTATTTGGTCTACCAATCCATAGTAGCGCATCATAAAACAATTATAAAAATCCTCTAGAAATACTTTTAGAGGATTTTTTTTGTCCCTGCCTGTAATATTTTTACATTTAAGCCACTAATCAATAAAAAACAATCAGTGAGTAACGATTTTTATACCCTTAAGATTTTACCCTATGCCGGCATTATTATAAAAATATGTAGGGCGTATACCGATTCTCATGAAGATTTTGAAGACTACTACCAAGAGGTATGCCTACAAATTTGGCGAAGTAGAGAACAGTTTCGTGGCGACTCTAAATGGTCAACTTGGATTTATAGATTGAGTTTGAATATTTGTTTGACTTTTATAAAAAAGAAACAAAAAAACAAACAACATGTAAATAATAGCGAAAAAATGATCGCCGATACGATTGATAATTATGCGTTTGCAGATGAATCGTTGAATTTATTATACGATGCTATTAAGAAGTTATCAGAAATAGATAGGGCCGTAATCCTGTTGTATTTAGAAGAGAAATCACAAAAGGAAATTGCGGAGATTATTGGAACGAGCCCTAATAATATTGGGGTTAGAGTGAACAGAATTAAAGAACGACTTAAAAAATTACTAGATGGAAAAATCAATTGAAMMWATMTGGAARSAMGGWTTTGAATCAGAAAATAAGCTGATCATCCCTAAAATAAATGATTTATACAATCGGAAATCAAAGCATATTGTCGCTAAGTTTAAACGCATGTTTAAGTTTAACATGTGGTTTTTAATTATTTTCTCGGTGCTATTTTTAATTTACAGCTTTTTTAATGGCTTCTTATTTGGAGGGATTTTGGTTTTTATACTTTTTAATAGTTTAGTGTTAGTGAATAAGAATTTATTTAAAACCTTAAAAAAGATCAATACAAATGTGTCAAGTTTTGAATATATCATTTCTTTTGATACTTGGATAAAAGARCAAGTAGCTATGAATAAAAAATTGGCCCATTTTTATTATCCGCTTTTCTTTCTCTCATTTATGGTTGGCTTGTGGTTTTCTGCTGGTGGTCAAGATCTTGTAAAGGAAATTTTGGGTCGTCCGCATCAAATTACACTTGTGCAAGGTATTCCTGTATATTGGGTTTTGACAATGACGGTAATCACAGGTTTATTAGGTGTTTTTGGAGGTGCTATTTATAAATTGGATTTATACTTAATGTATGGCCATATTTTTAAAAAATTAGACGAGTTAGTGAGTGATATCAACGAATTAAAAATGGAATAACAGATGGASATCWCWACAATAAAGCAATTAATAGGAGCCCGTTTGTCCAATGACCTTACTGCGAAGGAAATAAAAAACTACAGACATTTTTCAGACTTACTAGTCGAACTAGRAKCAAAAAACTTAGAAAGTYCYGATGTTGMCAAGATAGGAGTAGTATTGAGCGCTTTTGTAGCCTCGGACGGTTCTCTTGTATCCTTTAAACTGTTTAAAAAGCAAGTCGCTAAATTCACCTATTTTTTACAAACGGAATTTAAATTTACAGCGCCCAATTACTATATGCAAATAGGTATTGGGGTAGGGCTCTGTTTTGGAGTTACTTTTGGAACTATGTTTAATATGGGTTTAGGCCTTTCAATAGGGATGGCACTAGGCCTAGTTGTCGGGAAATACTTGGACAACTTAGCCTTAAAAGAAGGACGTGTTATTGGGAAAGCTAGCTAATTTATGGTGTTATTTCACGGTAATTTCAATATTCTCTAGACGTACGATATCCCCAGAAAATATTTTTTTTCTAATACGTGTCTCTAGGTCACCATTAAGAGATACTTCCTCGTTTTGAATTAATATTTTAGCATGTCCACCTGTTTGTGCAATGGATAAATACTGTAATAAATTATTCAATTGTATGTATTCGTGGCCTTCTTTTAATTCGAAAGTATGTGTATTCATTGTTTTATTTTTAGAATGCAAATATAAAATGAATTCTTGAAACAATGAGTACTTACAAGCTTACAAAATCATCCTTAATTTTTTTCTTTCTTCCTAAATTGAATATTCCCATTTTCAGCCCCATTCCTGCAGAAAATCCATTGATATTATCTTCGAAAACTTTTAATTCATAATTGGTAGAAACCCGATAGMGAATCCCAGCTTCTATTTGTAAAAATCGAGAAATATTATACAAGACATTGAATCCTGGCTCTACAATTAAAAATTCATCAACAATTTGTGAATCTTTATTGAAATTGCGTTCAGACAGTGTTCCATCTTCATTATATTTTAAAATTGTAATCACTCCTCCTCCGAGCATTATAGGAAAGGAGAGGCTAAATTTATGACGACCGTATAATATTGGCTCTAAATGCAAGCCCATATATCCACCAAACAAAGACACATACTCACCTTCAAAAAGAGTGGTGTTATTGGGTTGTTTGCTAAAAAAAACATTCGCAGAGATGCCAACTTCAAGTTGTTTATTGGCCACGTAGGCCAATTTTAAATTCACCAAACCTGTTGATCTATTAGAAATTTGAGTTATGTGCTGAAAAAGGCCAATATACACTCCGTGAACAACATTCTTTCTATCGTCAAATTCTATAAAGTCTCCTTCTKTCTCTTGACCTATGCATAGCATAGTTTGAAATAACACTATAATGACTCCTATTTTTCTAAACATTATTTATAATTCTTTTAATATAATTTGTCCTTTAAATCCTTTAATCAGAAGTTTTCCTTCTTCCGTYTTATAASYAGCGTGAATTTCTCTAATTCGTTTTTTACGGTCTTTTAATTGACTTTTAATTCCTGTCATCGATTTTGGGATACGTAAAACCCCTTGTTCTAAATGTGCGGTAAATGCAAAAGAAGTTTGACTGATATTTATATAAATGGTCGAATTTTTCTGCATAAAATCCACATCAATAATAGGGGAAGTAAATCGTAATAATCGTACTTCTGCAAGGTTTAAATTTAAAGAAACCTTCCCAGAGATTGCACGGAATTTAATTGTTGAAAACTTAATAATTCCTTCAATATCATCGATTGCATCTATGGTGATTATATCGTTATTGGATTGTAAATTTAGCTTCTTGAAATTCCCTAAATTCATCTCAGATCCGTTAGAATTAATGGCGATGCTAGTTGCATTATCTATGGTGACATCTGCATCTACAACATGAAGTGAAGCATTGTTCAATTCAAAGGCATCCAAACGTCCATATTTAATTGTTAAATTAGGATTTTCTAATGTAGACAATATAGACATGTCACCATGTTCAACGGTCCCTTTAAAGCTTTTTAGGAAGTCTAAAACATAAATATTACCGTAGGCATTATTGCAAGTAACACGTATGTGTTTTGGTACATAAATATGATAGTCAATACTAATTTGATCCGATGTATGTTTTATTTTAGCACTTGTTCGATTAAAAAGACCTCCGGAAAAAGGTTGTATCTCGGAAGTAACTTTAAGCTCGGTGCCATATAGTAGATTCTTTGATGAGATTCTATTGAATACAGCCTGAGCTTGTTCCTTTTTTTTACGTGTTACCTTTATCACTACTTGCACTAACAGCGTCGGTTTATCCCAAGAAAACAAATGAACATCTCCGTGTTTATTCGCRATTTTTAARGACTGCAARKCWTGYGCGTTAAAAGTWTCWTYAAAYYGTTTTTCTAYTGATTCTTGAGCRGAYAACTSCATAAAACTCAARYAAGTKAAAYATAAAAAWAGAAGTTTATAAAKTGTATTCCTGTGCATRTTCTGGAAAGTCATTTTGTTGAGATCTTAYTAAAAGAWGCTCCATTAATTGTATTTTTTTACGGTAATTTCTAATAATTGCTTCWATAATTTTTTGGSTGTTTATACCTAATTYTAATTCTTCTTTTAAACTCAAATATTCATCATCTAATTCTTCCAAAATCTGTAAAAAATCGTTCTTATCAGTTGTGCTAAGTGCGGTGTTTTGTTGGATTAAATTTATTTGAAAATTAACGATGGATTTGTAGTGTGCATCTATATTTACCAATTCATTAGCCTGTGGCAATGTATTGTTAGCCGCTTGAGGTTTATACATAAACACCGAAATACCAATGGCAATAACAACGAGTGCAGCCATTTGAATTAGAGGTTTATACCAACGTCTTAGGAAGTTGATTTTCTTAGTTTCCATAGACAGTTCTATGGCATCCCATAACCGTTCTTTATCAAGGGAATGCTCATCAAAAGCAACTTTATTTTCTGAGATAAATTCTCTTAAGTGATCCTTCATATGTCTGTTAATTGATGTAACAATCGTTTTTTTGCTCGGTGATACTGTGATTTGGATGYGGAGGTACTTATGTTTAATATTTCTCCAATTTCCACATGATCATAACCTTCAAATAAATACAAACTCATAATAGTTCTATACCCATCGGGCAATGCATTCATTTCTTTTTTTACCTGCTCCACTGTAACCGAAGAAAAGTAGTCATCTTCCTCTTCTTGAACCCACGTGTTTTGTGGATCTACATCTATCATAGGAATACTTTTTAAGTTTAAATGATTGATGCTTTTATGAATTACTATTCGTTTGAGCCAATAACCAAAACTACTGTCAAATTTAAATGTTTTGAGATGCTTAAATGCATCTAAAAAACTTTCTTGCAATACATCCTCGGCATCTTCTCTTTTCTTTACCAGTCGCAAACAAACTGCAAACATAGCATCCGCATACAATGCGTATAATTGATACTGCATTTTGCGATTCCCACTTTTACAAGCCTCAATGAGTTCCTTATGAATTGTTCGATTATTGTTTTTCAAACTTCGATACTATTGTTATTTGTTAAACAACCCTTTGCACTGTTGCTGATCTCTATTTACTAAAGACAAAGCTACATACAAAGGGTTGCATCAAATTAAAAAAAAAGAAATAAATGTTAACTATTTTTAGTTGTTTATTTTCAGCTTCCTAGAACTACTCAAATACATAGGTGTCTTGCACAAATTCTGTCAATCTAAAATAACCAAACACGGTGTTTGAAGGATTTGTTGAATTTATACAGTTTCCTTTTAATTGGGCTGGAATCGCACTAAATGGATCGCCACCGCTATTGTATTGTTCCAATAGTAACTGCATGTAATTATAATAGCGTTCTGAGATACCATACAGGTTAATGCGTACTTTATCTCCTGAAACAAAAGGTTCTTCGTCTGAATCTTCATCCTCTTTTTCATAAAAGTTAAACATTTCGTTCCCATCGGTAAATTCATCAGAAAAATCAGAAAATCTAGGGAAAAGATCAGTTTCTGCCTGAAATGAACTCAGATAGTAATTAGATATACCTTCGGGGTCGTTAAAATAGAAAGTCACTTCTAATGCTTCATCATCAAAACCTCCCTCCAAAGATTGCTCAATACGACTGAATTCCGGCACAGACATYAAGGTTTCCGTAGCGGTATACGTCTCTCCATTCACTTGGATATTCAATACATATGTATCATCAATAGTTGGTAAAAAGTCATTCACCGTATACTGTCCGTTTTCTTGATCTATAAAATTAAAAATGTCTTTGGTATGTGTATTTGTTACGCTCACAATTGCTCCTGTTACCGGATCTGTACTCTTTTCAAAATAAGGACTAGACATACTTAATTTAATTGTTTGTTGATTTCCTTGAGTTCCCTTTTCCCAATCTATAGAAGCTTCTATGACCAATTTTGGAGKTCCTTCAATCAAATCCACATCTATCACATCCGTACAAGAATGCAAACTAATTCCGATACAAATAAGGGTTATGAATTGTATTTTTATAAAACGCATGATTCTAAAATTTAAAGTTATAAGTAATGGATGGAATAATTCCGAAAATAGAAGTTCGTGTTGCTTCATTGATTCCCGTTTGGTCGTTTTGAGCAAAAGTAACAGACGCAGCATTCTTGCGATTGTACACATTGTACACACCAAAAACCCATTCACCTTTCCAAGATCTATTTTTATTTTTTACGGGGCTATATGTGGCAGAAATATCCAAACGATGGTATGCATCTAATCGGTTTGCATTCCGTTCGGAATAGCTAGTAATAGAAAGTCCCATATATTCATATTGCCCATTTGGATAAGTAACTGGCCTCCCTGTTTGATACACCCCATTGGTACTAAAAGACCACCTATCACTGAACTTATAGGCGGCAGTGACGGAAATATCATGGGTTCTATCATAAGACGTATTGTACCATTTCCCATCGTTTATTCCCGGTCCTCCAACATTCTCTCCTAGTGTACGTTGTGATGCTTTTGATAGGGTATAAGCTATCCACCCTGTAAAAGTACCCGTATTTTYCCGTAGCATCAATTCCATTCCATAAGCACGTGCTTCACCATTCAAAATTTCGGTTTCAATAGTATTGTTTCCAATCAGGTTAGAACCATCGATATAATCAATTCTATTGGCTGTTGTTTTATAATATCCCTCCAATTCCAAGGTGTATTGCTGATTTAAAAACTCTTTGTAAAAACCAAGTGCATACTGATTTGATTTTTGTGGTTTGATATACTTTCCACTCGTTGTCCAGACATCTAAAGGAGTTACGGAAGAGGTATTGGAGAGTAAATGTAAATACTGAACAGAACGTGTATAACTTCCTTTTAAAGAACTGCTCGCATTTAATTGATAGGAAAGTCCTACTCGTGGTTCAAAATTTCCAAATGTTTTTACCGATTCGTTCTTTTTATACTTTTTTTCACCTACTACTATTCCTCTCTCATAAATACCTAAGGTTTGATTGTATACGACGGGGAGATTTTGATCGTACAAAATAATATTTTGTCCACCTAAACGATTAAAGTTACTGTATCTCAAACCATATTGAGCTGTAAATTTCTCGTTAATTTGATGCTCTAAACTCACATATATTCCACTTTCAATCGCTTTTTTTTCATCAAGTTTTAATGGGTTGATGGAGGAATCGACTGCTGTTGGCATTATTTCTCCTGGATTTAAGTTGTACTTAATAATACTTGCACCCATATCTATTTTTAAGACATCATTTGCATAATAGCGGAGGTCATATTTAGCATTGTAATTTTCAATATTTGAAATCCAATTAAACTTCGCAAAATCCAATAT
>NVSD01000132.1 GCA_002401105.1 Flavobacteriaceae bacterium
ATTTTGGACTCTCAAAATTGATTGTTTTGGAAGCAAATATACTTTTTTATAACGAAGTTTATGACTGTGTTTTGATTGTTCTATTTAAAGAAGTTTCTTTAAGTTAGAAAATCAAGCATGTGAGAATTCTTTTTATTTTAAATAGAAACTTAACTTATCATATGTTTCTACTGATAAGTTAAGTTGTCAATAAGGATTCAATTATTTTTTATTCTTATTTTTTGTCCATAAGAGTATAAGCTTACCTATTTGAGAGATAAAGAAGATTACAATACCAAAGAGGGGTGCAAAATAGCTAATTATCAAGCCTTCTGCCAGTACTGAGGGGCTTATGTCGCCTGCCAATGCAATGGAATCCAATGCTCCCATAAATCCAATAATTTGCACAAAAAATCCAAATACCATAGAAAATAAACCTAATGTAGAAATGGTACTAATCAATTTTTTTTTATCACTATTTTTAAATAAGCCTTTTGTTATTAACAGTAAAATGATGATTAATAGTATTAGTAATGGGTACATTAATGGACCGCCGTCATTTAAATAAGTCATAATATTATTTTTTAAGATTATTTGATAAAAGTAAGCTCCATTTCTGTGTGATAAAATTTTATGAGATAGTTGGGCAAATTAATGTCCTTTATAACTATATTGTAGTTGTTTTATACAAGAATAGTWGTTTCTAGGATAAAACAGTTGCTAATGTGGTTATTTGTCGCATAAAGTTAGATAAGGGCTRATTTTTACTTTTTTTTATAGTATGAATATTGTTGCAAGATTTAATAAAATGAGTTTTATTTCTATACACATGCTGTTTTGGGGTTGTGTTTGGTTGTTTTTCGTGTATTTTTTTGGGTTTAATTCTGAAAATAAAAACTATATCTATTGGTATTCGAGTGTATTGCTACCTGTAACAATGGTGGCAACCTATTTTGTAATCTATTTTTTAATTCCTAAATACCTGCTAAGGAAAAAATACTTTTTGTTTGTTGTGTATGGAATATATTCCGTGATTGGAGTATCAAATTTAATTGTATTGGCTATGTTAGGGGGATTTGTTTTTATGACAAAGTATAACTATGAAAAAATTCCTCCGCTAAGTTTCAGTTTGCCTATGGCYTTGATTGGGGTTTATATGATGGTTGTTTTTGTGTCCTCTATAAAATTGCTGAAATATAATTATGAAACGTTGGATAGGAATAAATCCTTAGAAAATAAAATTCTAGAAACTCAATTATCTAGCAAGGAGCAAGAATTACGTTTTCTAAAAAAACAAATTCAYCCMCATTTTYTRTTYAATACMTTAAAYACYATCTATGGTTTTGCATTGCGTAAATCGGAAGATACACCAGCGGTTATTTTAAAATTATCCAACTTACTRGACTATATTTTATACCAAGTTGACAARCCAAAAGTTACATTGCTAGATGAAGTGTTACATRTTAAAGAATATATAGCATTAGAGAAAATTAGGTTTCAGGATACACTCAAYATTGTGTTTGATGTTGCTGATATTTCATCTGAATTCCAGGTAGCTCCTATGTTRTTAATYCCTTTTGTWGAAAAYGCATTTAAGCATGGGGATTTAATAGAAGGTGTRCTTGARGTTGAGATACGYGTAAAAGTAGWAGCTGACTGTTTAGAATTTTATATTCAAAATACRGTACTCGAAGATGTTTCWTCAGAAATAGAAARAGGCTTGGGWTTAAAAAAYATTCAACAACGGTTGGATCTATTATATGCTGATAATTATGAGTTAAATATACAACATCAAAATAAAAAATTTAGYGTGCGTTTAGTAATTAGGGATTTAAATAAAAATAAAGATGTGTAAAACGATTCGATGCATAGTAGTGGATGATGAACCRGTGGCKCGKGATATTTTAGAAAATCACTTGTCTAAAATTGAGACTATTGAAATTGTGAAATCTTGTAAAAATGCTACAGAGGCTTTTAGTGCAGTCAGTTTACATTCCGTAGATTTAATTTTTTTGGACATTAATATGCCAGRGATTTCCGGATTGGATTTTGCAAAATCAATCAACCAGGACATTAAAATTATATTTACTACGGCCTATCGTGAATATGCCGTGGATGGCTTTAACTTACAAGCCGTAGATTATTTATTAAAACCCATTTCTTTTGAACGCTTACTCCAGGGAGTACATAAGTATTTAGGCGAAAAATCACCTGTTAAAGCTAAGGTGCAAACGGCTATAATTCCAGAAAAAAGCCCTTTTATATTTGTTCGTTCAGATCGCAAAATGGTGAAAATTAATTTTGAAGATATACGGTATATAGAAAGTCTAGCTGATTATATAAAAATTCAGTTGAATGATCATACGGTAGTTACAAGAGAGACCATTAGTACTATTGAATCCAAGTTGCCACAGCAAGAATTTGTTCGTGTGCATCGGTCATTTATAGTGTCTATTGATAAAATCACTTCYTATACCAATGAGTTTATAGAGATAGCTAGTAAGGCAATTCCTATAAGTAGGTCTTATAAAACCAATGTACTTGCCGTATTAGAACAAAAATAAAAGCCCTCCAAATAAATGAAAGGCTTTTAGGGAAATCGAATGTTTAATTAAAATATTAGTTAGCGGCAACATCCTTTACACGGTTTACAGTATCTAACTTAGACAAGGTAAGTCTAACAATACTATCGCTTGTAGCGAGTAAATCATGTGGGATATTAGCGTCTAAAGATAAGATATCTCCTTTTACAAGGTGTAATACATCACCCAATACTCCAAAATCTAAGGTGCCTTCAAACATTTCAACCGTTATAGGGAATTTAGTTTTGTGTTCTTTCATCTCCTGTCCCGCTTTCATTACTACACGTACTTCTTTAGAAGTATCCGTGTCTAATAATGCGGTAATCACAGGTTTATTATCGTCGTATCTTAAGTCTTTGAGTAAGGATGTTGTTTTCATATCATGTAGTTTATACCGCAAAGATAGTATTATTTACAATAATAAAAGACAAAATTGTCCTTTATTTTTATTTGCATAAAATCCGTGTATATTTGCGGAAACAATTTTAGCATGAAGGAAAGCGATTTTATCCCGGGAATAGTTAATAATATTCAAGAGCAAGGACAATGTACTTGGAAGTCTCCGAGCAATATCGCCTTGGTGAAATATTGGGGTAAAAGTAACCCGCAACTACCCAAAAACCCATCTATAAGTTTTACGTTGGATGCTTGTCATACGATTACAAAATTAAATTTCAAGAAAAAAGAAGTGAAGGATGCTACTTTTAGTTTTGATATTTTTTTCGAAGGAAAGAAAAAAGAAGATTTTAAGCCTAAGATTATTAGTTTTTTTGAACGTATAGAAAGGTATATGCCGTTTTTGAAGGAGTATCATTTTGAAATTCATTCAGAGAATTCGTTTCCTCACAGTAGTGGTATAGCCTCCTCTGCGAGTGGTTTGAGTGCGATTGCCTTGTGTTTAATGAGTATGGAAAAGTTAATGAATCCTTCTATGGAACAGACTTATTTTAATCAGAAAGCTTCGTTTTTAGCTCGTTTAGGCTCAGGAAGCGCCGCCAGAAGCATTGAGGGCGAATTGGTAGTTTGGGGAGCACACGATGAGGTTACTGGAAGTTCTGACTTATATGGAGTAACTTTAGAGCAAGACATTCATCCTGTTTTTAAGAAGTATCAGGATACTATTTTATTAGTGGATAAAGGAGAAAAAGTGGTGTCTAGTACTGTAGGGCACCAATTAATGCACAACCATCCTTTTGCWRAKMWRCGTTTTRAACAAGCKMRTMARAAYYTKTCNAGYKWWRTTRGCTGTATTAAAAAATGGGGATTTAGATAGGTTTATCGAGATTGTGGAAAGTGAAGCCATGACATTACACGCTATGATGATGACAAGTATGCCTTATTTTATATTGATGAAACCAAATACCTTAGAAATTATTCAGAAAATTTGGGCATTTAGAGCAAGTTCAAAATTACATGTGTGTTTTACGTTGGATGCTGGAGCGAATGTGCATGTTTTGTATCCGAAGAATGAGAAAGAAAAGGTGTTGGAATTTATTGAGAACGAGTTAGTTGACTTTTGTCAAAAAAAACATTATATTTGTGATAGAGCAGGATATGGTGCAGTACTTTTGAATGATGATGCTCTAAATTCCACCAAATTAGAAAAACAATAATTATTTTCATAGATATACAGTCGGTTACATACAAAGTTTGAGGATAGTTATTTGTAATATTAACCTAAAACTTTATGATATGAAAACACGTAAACTACTACTTGTACTATTAACTTTTTTAATGGTAAACGGGCTCTTAGCCCAAGAAAACACGGTTTGGTTCGATTCTAACTGGAATACAACGGCCGAAGATAATGCCACTTATTATAGGCCTAGTCCTGAAAAGAAAGCAAATGGATATTGGTTGATTGACTATTATACTTCTGGTGTAATTCAAATGGAGGGCTTGTCCAAGGAACTAGAAAATGAAGTATTTGAAGGGGAAATTAAATGGTACTTTGAAAATGGAAAAGTACATCAAACCATCTTTTATTCGGAAGGAGTTTTAAATGGTTCTCGGAAAATATATTACAAATCAGGGAAGCTTWAAAATGAGCGCTACTATGTAATGGGAAAATTGAAAGGAGAATTTGTCGAGTTTTATGAGTCCGGGGCTAAATTAGAAGAAGGAATTTATGAAAACGGAAAGAAGACTGGTAATTGGACTGAATTATACGAAGATGGTGAAGTTAAAGCATCGGGAATGTATAAGGAAGGAAAGAAAGTAGGAGAATGGACGCAATTTTACTACGATGGTTCTTATGAATAAGAATTTAGTTTCGTGAAATTGTTTATTGTGATAATGTCGTATATTTGCCTTGCTTAAGCATATAGAATTGAAATGAAAGGACCACTTTTTTACGCAAAAATATTATTATTTGGAGAGTATGGAATTATAAAAGATTCCAAAGGCTTAGCCATTCCTTATAATATGTACCAAGGAGCATTAAAAGATGACGATAAAACCACGGTTACTGCTAAAGAGTCTAATGCTAATTTAAGCAAATACTATGCGTATTTAATGGAGTTACAGGTTTCTGGAGCGTCATTAATAAAGTTTGAATTAAATAGATTTAAAAGTGATTTGGATGCTGGAATGTATTTTGATTCTAGTATCCCGCAAGGATATGGTGTCGGTAGTTCAGGAGCTTTAGTTGCTTCAATTTATGATAAGTATGCCGTAGATAAAATTACGGYGTTAGAAAACTTAACACGTGATAAATTATTGGGATTAAAAGAAGTGTTTGGACAAATGGAATCTTATTTTCATGGGAAAAGCTCGGGCCTAGATCCTTTAAATAGCTATTTAAGCTTACCCATTCTAATCAATTCTAAAACAAATATTGAACCTGCAGGAATTCCGTCACAACAAGAAGGAAAAGGAGCAGTGTTTTTATTGGATTCGGAAATTGTTGGTGAAACGGAACCTATGGTAAATATCTTTATGAATAAGATGAAAAACGAGGGGTTTCGAAATATGTTGAGTAAAGAATTTACAGTGCATACAGATGCTTGTATTGATGACTTTTTAAAAGGAAACATAACTTCATTACTTAGAAACGTTAAGAAATTATCTAAAGTAGTCTTGACAAATTTTGAGCCAATGATTCCTTTAAATTTTAGAAAAATTTGGCAACATGGTATTGATACCAACGATTATTATTTAAAATTATGTGGTTCTGGTGGAGGTGGTTATATCCTTGGATTTACTGAGAATTACGAAAAAACAAAAGTCTTATTAAAAGAATATAAATTAGAATTAGTATATCGTTTTTAAGACGTGTAATTCGTAAATTATGTTTGTGGAGCTCTATATAGCTTCGTTATTACCATGGATTTATTAAAAATGACCAAAAATAACAGTAGAAAAAGAGCGCCATTTTGGTATAAAATGTTGAGCATGCTTTCTGTGGTTAGAGGTTATAATATTTTCCTGATTGTAGTTGCTCAGTACTTAGCGGCCATATTTATCTTTTCTAGAGAAAAATCACTTCGGTTGGTGTTATTAGATTTGCATTTGTACTTAATAGTACTTGCAACTATATGCGTGGTGGCTGCAGGATATATAATCAATAATTTTTACGATTCAGAAACGGATCGTATTAATAAACCTGAAAAATCCAAACTAGATGCATTGGTCAATCAGAAAACAAAACTTAAAATATACTTTTTATTTAATTTTTTAGGTGTCTTTTTTGCGCTATTTGTTTCTTTGAGAGCGGCTTTCTTTTACTCAGTGTATATTTTTTTGATATGGTTTTATTCTCATAAATTGAAAAAATATCCTTTAGTGAGTATGTTTTCGGCAGCTGTGTTAGCGTTATTGCCCTTTTTTGCAGTATTTGTGTACTACAAAAACTTTTCTGAAGTAATATTTGTACATGCTTCATTTTTGTTTTTTATTTTACTGATCAGAGAATTGGTCAAAGATTTAGAAAAAATAAAAGGTGATGTTGTACAGAACTACCAAACCATTCCTATAAAATACGGAGAGTACTTTACAAARATGTTGTTAACATTGATTGTGTTTCTTACTTTAAATCCTGTGTATTTTTTGTTGCGTGTGTACGATGTAGGAGGGATGAAATACTATTTCTATTTAAGTATTTTGTCGTTGATAATATTTACTATAGCCTTATGGTTCAGTACTTCTAAACAGCATTATGTGAGATTACATGTCTTCTTGAAATTATTGCTGCTAATCGGTGTTTTTAGTCTTTCTTTAATTGATTATTCTGTACTGATAAGTCGTATCATCAATTTTTAAACTAACAGATTGTAAATCAACGGTTCTAATACCTTTGAGATGTCGATAATTTATAGTACTTTTGCCAAAATTTTATAAATGAATTCAAATAATAAATCGTCGAGAGGACGACAAGAAAAAGGTACTGATTCTAAAAGACCGAGCACACAGGGAGGTTTTAAAAGGAAATCAAATAATTACCGTGCGAATCCAAATAATGCAAAACACTTTAAAAAGGAGGTTGTAAATACTCCAGTTAAAAAAGTAGCTGATGGGATTCGATTGAATAAATACATTTCTAATGCAGGAATCTGTTCAAGAAGAGAAGCAGATGTATTTATTAAGGCTGGAAGTGCTACCGTAAACGGTAAAATTGTTACCGAAATGGGCTTTCAAGTAATGCCTGGAGATGAAGTTCGTTTTGATAATACTCAAATTAATCAAGAAACGAAACGTTATATTTTACTGAACRAACCTAAGAACTTCATCACCACTATGGATGATGATAGGGGACGTAAAACAGTAATGGATTTAGTGCAAAATGCAACAAAGGAACGTATATACCCTGTAGGGCGTTTGGATAGAAATACAACTGGTTTATTGTTGTTTACTAATGATGGTGAATTGGCTAAGAAATTAACACATCCAAAACATAACATTCAGAAAATTTACCATGCTTCCTTAGATAAGAAGTTTGCAATGTCAGATTTGCACAAAGTTTCTGAAGGATTTATGTTAGAAGGGCGTCGTGTTATAGTAGATGATATTTCATACGTAAAAGACCAACCAAAAACGGAGATAGGTGTTAAGATTCACTCTGGAAGAAATAGAATCGTTCGTAAGATTTTTGAGAACTTTAACTATGCTGTTGTAAAATTGGATCGTGTAATTTTTGCAGGATTGACTAAGAAAAATTTACCAAGAGGGCATTATAGAGCCTTAACGGCACAAGAAGTAATTAATTTACACATGTTGTAAACTACCATATAATTTTTTAAAAAAAACCGAAGCGAAAGCTTCGGTTTTTTTATGC
>NVSD01000133.1 GCA_002401105.1 Flavobacteriaceae bacterium
ATAATAATAATAATATTATTATTATTATTATTCTGAAATTTCAATAGAATACATCGCCTTAAAAGTTTTATCAGCTTCCAAATTTAACAATCCTTCTTTGTCTTCAAATTTACCAGTGCTATTTTCAGCATCCGTAATCCCTAACCAAGGTTCGATGCATACAAATGGAGCATTGGACTTGGCCCAAATCCCTAAGTAGTTAAAATCGTCAAATTGTACACGRATTTCTTGTTTGGTTTTTACGTTTTTTAAGGTGGCAGCACGTGATTTTAGGTTTTTAAAAATCAAGGCATCATTGTCAAAAATATGYGGTGTAAGGTTCAACTGTTTGGTRTTRAAAAGAATGGGATGCGTTCCTCCAGTTGTCATTCCTGTTGCTCCTAATTCGTGGGTAACATCTGTTTCCTCTTGGTCAAATTCAATAAAGTAATCGCTGTAATGTTCGCCGTAGTTTAAAGGGCAGTTAAATGCTGGATGTGCTCCTAAAGAAAACAACATGGTGTCATTTCCGTTGTTTTTTACGGTATGATGTACATTTAGTTTAGAATCCTCAAGACTGTAGGTAATACTAAACTCAAATTCAAAAGGGTATAATYTTAAAGTYTCYTCCGAAGATTTATACGCTAAAGTTACTAAGGTATCTGTTTTTTCTATGACTTCTAAGGACATGTTATGGCGAATGAAACCATGTTTTGGTATAGTGTACGTCTGTCCTTTATAAGTGTATTTATCATCTTTTAGAGCCCCAATAATTGGGAATAACACTGGTGCAGAACTGCCCCAAATGGTTCTGTCCGCTTGCCAAATATACTCTTGCTCCGTTTTTTTAGATACGATACTACTAATTTCTGCACCTTTATGATTGATGCTTACTTGTAGGAATTTATTTTCTAAGGTATGTTTCATTAATTTAAGTATATATAGTCCGTAATTGTGATCAAAATAATTATTTTTTTAAAAATTATTAGAATCGATTGTGCTTAATTGATATTTATTTTCGCTCCGCAATTGCTCATGTATTGAGTGTCGATATATCGGCCTTTTTAGACCAGTAATTTAAAGGGGTTTCTGGGGTTGATAGCTTTAGAGATAGGGATGGTTCTCGTCCAGGTTCTGGTGTACTATTAAGTTTTTTCCAAGAAATGGAAATAGCTACCCTTCCCGATTCGTTTTGTTCAACCGACCATTCTACTAGATGGCTATTACAATCCTCCCATGTATAATAGGAACCGTTATCATAGCAATTCTCATAAGAGCTGTGAAACCAATGTGTATTCCAAACCTCCGTGTTATTGGTAGCAATTAAAACCTCGGGTACAAAAGAGATGCCTTGATTGTTTTGTTTGGAATTAAATCGGATAGTCAATGTATCAACATTGTAACTACTGCGAATGTTTATGTTGGAATTTTGATCTAATACGATGCTAGTTTTTAGCGGAGTGGAACTTGAAATAATATGATTTTGAGCGTGTAAATTTGTTGTTAAGATACAAGAAATAAATAGTAATGGGAGGAGGAATTTGGACATCATAAAACTTGTATAAAATAAAGAACCTTCCCTTTCGGAAAGGTTCACCCTTTATAAAAACAATATCTTCATGTAATTTGAATATACGTTTTATACTACAAAAATACAGAATAGCTATGAGGGTTACAAGTTTTTAACAATATATTGTATGGTTGTAATAAGAGTGWTCAATAGAATTAAGGGCTTAATTGTGATGTGGTATGACGGTTATTGTAAGTGATATAGGTGAAAAAACTTACATCTGTTCCAAATTTAAATTTTACTCCCGACATTTAATTGGTGCCAAATGTCATCCCATATCGTATAGAAAAAAGTAGTATTCTAGTAGGTCTGTTTTTTTGAATGTATTTGTCCTTACAGGGCAACAGCTAGTTGTGGAGTTTGTGAAAAGTTCAGGCGTGATTAATAGTGCGGAAGGGTTGCGTGAATTTTCAAAAGAGACAAGTACTAAGTTTTTTAGAAAAGGATGGCTTAAATACCTTGTGTTAGGGAAAGCATCACATAGATTGTTAAAACCAATGATGGCTTTACCGCTGGAACAGTCCTTTTTAATGCGATGTTTTGGCCATGGCAGCTGATAGTTGCTTGTGCTTGTTCCCTCTTTTAAAACGTAGTAAAACGACTCTGATTGACGCTTGCAATTATAAAAGTAGGAGGCTTTTATAAGCGAAGCTATCACATAAAAAAACACCCTYAAAAATAAATTTCTGAGGGTGTTAACACTAAAGTGTTTGTGGGGTTATGGGTTTTGTTTACTTTTTTAAGACCGCTTTCCGCATTCGGATTAGGTGATTGTGCAAAAGTGAGTGCACTTGTTTNAAAAAAAATCAAAGTGTTATGTGGGGGAACTTTAATAATTTTTTCATTGTTAAATGGGGATTATTTGATGAGTGTAGCGTTTTCTAAAATAAGTTTGTAGAAATAACCAGCTCCAAAGTCCTTGTCTAAGGTTACTGTTGCTTTTAACGTTACTATATCTCCAACTTTTACTACTTCTTTAGTGGTAACTGTTANGTCAAATTCTCCGACAAAACTTGAACCATCTTGAATATGAAACCAGTTTAAATTCATAATAGAAGGACTGTATTTTACTACTTCCGCTTTAATAATCACTGTTTTATTAACATAAGATGCTTTGTTTTTTAACAAGGTAGCTATGTCAATTCCATTGGCAGCTTTTGAAACTTTTATTGTTTTTTCAGGGCTGTCTATTTTTTTCTTAGATGCTTGGTGTGCATCGTTACCAGCGTGTTGTGCATGATTATTTGGAGAGCTTTCACCATGAGGGTTTACTTTAGGTCCTTCAATAACACCTTGCTCATTCACGCTTATTCTTTGTGCAAAATAAACAGTTTCAAATACTCTATTTAAATCTTTGCTTTCGAAATTTTTCATTTCGATAGCATTTCCGTAATAATATGTTTTTCCAGTTTCGATAGGAGTTGAAGGAACTGCTACCCAGTTTTCTTTATTGTTTTCGGTGAATTTGATATAGGTATATTCACGTACGTGTAGTACATCTTCGGCTACAATTTTATGAACGTCTTTAGCAGTGCTTTCTGTTGATTTAGCATCGTCTTTACATGAGATTACCAATAGAAAAATTACTAGTAGTTGTAATAAGTGTTTCATTGTTTTAATTTTATGTGTTCAAAGTTGTTAAGTAACAAAAGTACCGCTATATATGTTTATGGTTGCTGACAAATATCATTAGGCTTATCTTCGGTTAATTTGTTTGATTTATTGGAGTTTATCGCGTTAAATGGAATTGAATAATTTTTGTTGTTTTATTAAATTAGGGATGTGATTTGTTGCGTAAGGAAAGTACAATCAAGTAATACATTATAAACCAATAGTGATACATATTTATGAATTACAATCTCCAATCGAAAATATGTTCTACCTTTCATAGACTAAAAAAAAGATCAAATGACAATAGGTATAGGTGGCTCAACAGCCGAAATAGAATTATCGAAAATATCAGATATGACAGTAGGTGTTCAACCTATAAAAAAGGAAGAATATCAATTGCGTATTGCGAAGGCAGCTCGTTTAATGCAGGAACAAAATATTGTTGCTACTTATATAAATGCGGGAACAAACTTGTACTATTTTACGGGGACAAAGTGGAATGCTTCTGAAAGAATGGTAGGAGCAATCTTAACCCAAAAAGGAACCTTGGAATACATTGTTCCTAAGTTTGAAGACGGGACTTTTTTAAAATATAGATTGATAGAAGGCGATTTGAAATGTTGGGAAGAACACGAAAGTCCCTATGCTCTAGTTGGATCAATTCTTACAGAACATGGTTATGAAAACGGAACCGTTGCAATAGACGAGTCGGCAAGTTTCTTTTTAGCCGATGGCTTGGTAAAAGAAAATACAGCCTATAATTTTGTAAGTGCCGAACCTATTACTGCGGGTTGTCGCATGCAAAAATCAGAAAATGAAATTGCAATTATTCAACGTGCAAAGGATATGACCATTGTGGTACAAAAGGCAGCGGCTAAAATTATGCGTGTGGGTATTTCTGTAAAAGAAGTAGAAACCTTTATTCATAAAGCGCATATCAAAGCAGGGGCTAAAGAAGGTTCTTATTTTGTAATTGTGTTGTTTGGAGAGGATTCACAATTTCCACATGGAGTGGACGTAGCTAAAGATTTAGAGGCTGATGAAATTGTATTGGTGGATACAGGCTGTAAAGTGCAAGGTTATATATCAGACATTACAAGAACGTATGTTTTTGGTACACCAAGTCCAAGACAAACAGAAATTTGGAATTTAGAAAAAGCGACCCAATTGTCGGCTTTTAATGCGGCACAAATTGGAGTTACTTGTGGTTCTGTAGATGATGCTGCAAGAAAAACATTATCAGAAAACGGATTAAGTCCTGACTATGATTTACCTGGTTTACCACACAGAGTAGGGCATGGTACCGGTTTAGATATCCACGAATTCCCGTATTTGGTTAGAGGAAATAAAACCATTTTAAAAGAAGGGATGGTATTGAGTAACGAACCTATGATTTGTGTGCCAGGAGAATTTGGAATTCGTCATGAAGATCATTTTTATATGACAGCAACGGGTCCAAAATGGTTCACACAACCTATGAAGTCTATTGACAATCCTTTTGATTTAAAAGTTCGTGTTGGAGTGCTAGAATAATATTTTTGCGCTAAGTCGGGAGACTTTGCGCAGCGATAGGTTTATAATATAAAAAACACGCTCCCAAAAAAGGAGCGTGTTTTTATATAAAATTATTTCTGTTATTATATTGTCCGCAACGTTGCTCACTTAAAACTTACGGCTTACAACTTATTACTTTTAACAGTTTTCATCCACAACGTTGCTCACTTGCAACATACGGCTTACAAACCACTACGCTAAGTCTCCCGACTTTGTACTCTTGCTGACACATAAATACTGCTACGATACAATTGTTTGATTGCGGCGACGTGATTAATTTTCAATTGGTTTTTCTGTAGTCTATCGTCAAGGGCTGTTGCGTTAGGGATAGCAGCGGCATCCTTTTTTTTCTTTTTAAAAAAAGATATAGCGGATAGCCCGACCCTTAGGGAACGCCTAAGCACATCAAACAGCTGGTTTGTAACTTGGTTATCGTATGATTGTATCGTGTGTCCGTGCTGTGTGCAATATGATGGCGCTAAGTCGGGAGACTTTGCGCAGCTATAGGTTTATAACATAAAAAACACGCTCCCAAAAAGGAGCGTGTTTTTATATAAAATTAAGTCTGTTATTATTTTGTCCGCAACGTTGCTCACTTAAAACTTATTACTTTTAACAGTTTTGATCCACAACGTTGCTCACTTACAACTTATGGCTTACAACTTACAGCTTATTCCTACTTTGCCTCATTCTTCCAATACATCGGATTTGCCTCATCCGATACTTGATTCCAATAATCTTGGTTGACTCTTTTGTTGTCAAACGTTTTTAAGCGTCTTTCAAAAACATAGGTTGTAGGATTGAAAACCATGTCTGTAACACCTACAGTGTACAATTGTGGGTCTTCTTCCGTCTTGCGTTTTTCTTCCTGTAAAACTACCTCAAAACCGTTGTGTTGTAACAATGCTTTTAAGAAAGCCATACGCTCTTCTGATATCTTTTTTTCTACAAAGGTCACGCGTACATCACCTATAGAACCAAATGTGTGTTTTCCTGCTAATGCCATAATCTTAATTTAAAAGAGAACTAATAGAGTTGATGTATTCGTAAATTGGGCTATATATACCAATGGCAAAAATACCAATTACGGTAAGTGCTAATCCCAAACGCATGTACAAACTGTTTTTAAAATACGGTATTGGATTGTCGCTTGTTCTAATAAACATGGCTCTTAGTACAATTAAATAATAGTACAGAGAGATGGTTACATTCACCACCGCTAAAAATACTAATAAATAATAGCCTTCGCTAGCAGCTGCTGTGTACAAGAAGAATTTACCGAAAAATCCTGCGGCTGGTGGAATTCCTGCCAAAGAGAATAAACCCAATAGCATTACCAAACTCAACATTGGGTTGGTGCGGTAAAACCCGTTATAATCATCCATGTGTTCCAAACCTGTTTTATTTGAGATAGCTTGCACTACGCCAAAAACAGCCAGGTTGGAGAAAATGTAAATCAATACAAAATAGATGATAGAACTCGCTCCTAATTGTGTTCCTGCAATCAATCCTAACAATATAAATCCTGCTTGTGCAATGGAAGAATAGGCTAAGAAACGCTTCATGTTTTTCTGACGTAAGGCAAATATATTACCAACCGTCATGGTAAGGATAGCAATTGCGTATAGCATGTTTTGCCAAGCATCAATTAAGGGACGCATTACGGTAAACATCAATATCAATAAAATAAATACCGCTGCTCCTTTAGAGATAACAGATAAGAAAGAGGCAATACTAATAGGTGCTCCTTCGTATACATCCGCCGTCCAAAAGTGGAAAGGTGCTAAGGAGATTTTAAATCCTAAACCTGCGAAAAACAGTACAAATCCTAAAATACTCAAGCTAGAAGAYGTCATGGCGGTGGCCATTACATCAAAGTAAATAGACCCTGTGGCAGCATATAAAAGCGAAATTCCGAATAAAGAAATTCCACTGGCTAATGCGGCTGATAAAATCATTTTAACTCCTGCTTCGCCCGATTTTCTTTTCCCTGCATCGTAGGCAACTAATGCTGCTACGGGTAAGGTAGATAATTCCAGTCCGATGTAGAACATCAAGAAATCTCCTGCCGAAATCATAAAGTACATTCCCAATAAAGAGGAGAATAACAAGATAAAGAATTCGGTTCCTTTTTCAGCACCAATTAATTTATCTGTAATCCAATCTGCAGATTGTAATAATAAAATCAACACCCCCACATTAAGGATGTTTTTAAACAAGTGTATCATGTCGTTGGTTCTAAACGAACCTCCAAACAATGTTTCGGTATCCAAATGTAAAAAACCGACGGCTGTATGGATTCCAAAAAGGAAAATCGCCAAGTGTACCAAGCTCGATTTTTTGTGTTTTGGTATAAATATCTCTCCAGCAATTAGCAATAATATCATTGCCAATAGGAGCATTTCGTGTCTCATTATTAATAAACTACTAAAACTCATGTGTTCTTTTTTTATAAATAATTTATTGTATTACTCCTTGAATAAAAGGCTTAATACTTTCCATAATCAAATCACTAATCCATAAGGGTGCTACCCCAAGGGCAGTGATAGGGATTAACAATAATAAAATTCCAGTTACTTCGTACCAACGTACTTTTGGTAGGTCTTTAAATTCGCTTTTTACAGGCCCCATAAGCATTAAACCAATTACACGTAAAATGTAAACGGCGGTTACTACAATGGCTGAGATAGAAACGATGGTGGCTATACGGTGGAACATATCTGGATGTTGGAAAGCTCCTACAAAAATATTCATTTCGGCAACAAATCCACTAAATCCAGGCAATCCTAAAGAAGCCATCCCTGCAATCACGTAGACTACGGAGATAAAAGGTATCACTTTTAATAATCCTCCTAATTTGTATACATCTCTGGTTTTGGTTCTGCCATATATCATTCCAATTAAAGCAAAGAATAAAGCGGTCATAAATCCATGTGATAAGGATTGTAAGATAGCTCCCGTCCATGCTGTTTTGTTGAGCATCAATAAAGCAAATAATACCATTCCCAAGTGACTCACCGACGAATAGGCATTAATGTATTTTAAATCGTTTTGTCTTACCGCTCCTAAGGCTCCGTAGATAACTCCGGTAGCTGATAGGATGA
>NVSD01000134.1 GCA_002401105.1 Flavobacteriaceae bacterium
CAATAAAAATAAAGTATCGCATATAACAAAATCATATTTTAAAAATTAAATGTATACTCACAAAAAAAATGAGTTTAAAAAGCAAACATCACTGTTAATTCTAAACTCATTTATAAAATATGCTTCAGTTGCACCAAACCCCGTWTTARTTACANNKSTATTATTGAACTAAATACTTAGTTATTGCCCACAGTATTTATTCCTGTTTTATATTCGTTACTGTTTTAAATTTATTTTGAGAATTTTCTAGTTTTTTAAGAAATTCCGAGAGTTCATTGGTCAGCAGTAAATGTTCTTGTTTGTTCCAAAATTCTGAATTGAAAGACTTATTCAGCTTAAATATATCTTTCTTAACAGATGTGTTTTTATCAACTTCTTTTTTAGTTTTACTTAAGGTTATCCAGGAATACACCACATCATAGATTGAACTTTTATCTTCTGCTATAACTTCGACTTGAGCTATTATTTTTGCTTTATCTAAAAAGTATATATTATCTATGATATTCTTTTTAAAGGACACCAAATATTCAAAAGAAATTGTTCTATATTTAATTCCTCGCATTTCTTCGAATGAGCCTTTAGTACTAATATTTTTTGATTTAAATTCTACAATTGCTTTATCTTTATTGTTAACTAAATAATAACCTTCTCTTTTTGATTTTTTCTCTGTTTTTGGTGAAAAATGGTATCTAGTATATTCATCATTTTCAGATTTTGTTTCTTTGAAGTCATATAATTTAGTATTAATTCCTACAGAAGCAGTGAAATCAAGAATTTGCTTAAAACTGAACATTTTGAAATAAATATCTTTTTCTTTAATTCCAGCTTTACGCATATTTAAAATTTCTATTTCATAATTTTTTTTAGGCATTGGGTTTTTGGAAGTCGAAAAAAGAGTTTTTCTTTTAACCAAACCATTTAAATCTTGTAGTTTGACAATCACTCCATCTTTTTTTAAAAAGCATCTTAAAAAGAATGATTCAGAATACGGTGTAAATGGATAGTTGTTATGTAGTTCCTTGTAAACATTTGTTATTGAGTTTGAATTTCCTAAAATAATTTCATCTAATGTTTCAAACTTACTTTCTAAAAAAATTGTGTCTTTTTTAAATTTCTCAAAAATTGAATAAATAGGTTTATAACCAAGTAAATTAATTTTAACAGAATCTTGTTCTGAAACAAATAAAAATTCGCCTTCAGAGTTTGTAGAAGTAAAATTAGTGGTATTGTATATGTCTACATATTCAATAGGGTTTTTAGTATCTGAATCAACTATAATTCCATTCAATCTATTTTGACCAAATGACTTGTTAATCACTAAAATTATCAATAGTAGTAAGATTTTTCTCATATTGTGGGCAACAGATTTGTATAACTAAAGTTACGTTTTGGTAAACGCGATTATTTGTTGGTTAAAATTAAKTWTTTTRAGTTTTAGAATCAATCTATATCCCTCTATTTAGCAAATTTTGGTTATTCGTTATTGCCTGTAGTTGTTTTTCATAAAAGTTACTCTATACCAACACTTTTAAACAACGTTTTTAATTTGTCATCTGAAGGCCAAGGCGTACTATGGTCAACAATATTTCCTTTTGGGTCGATTAAGATATATCTTGGTACACTATATATACCATATTCTTCAAAGAAAGCATTATCTTTTTTCGTTGCGAACAGTTGTACCCCGGTTAATGATTCTCTTTTTATTGTTTTTCGCCATTTATCTTCATCATCTTTCCAAGCAATATTTAAAAAAACAATATTTTTATATGCTGCTTCTAACTTTTTCAAGGCGGGCATTTGATTTTTACAATTGCCACACCATGTAGCCCAAATATCAATAAACACAAACTTTCCTTTAAAATCATCGAGTGAATTTACCCCGCCATTATAGTTTTTGTAATTAGTAAACTTTGGAGAAGGTGTTCCTTTTTTTAAGGTACTAAATCGAGTATATAAATCTAACATTTTGTCTATAATACGTGTATCATTTCCAGTGTAATATTTTTTAAAGTCGTTATAGTAAGCCTCAATATTTTTTGACTCTTCAAGATAATGTGGCGCAATTTTAGCAATTAAATCGTTTTTTATATACTCATTAGGAATCATAGATGCAAGCTCTTTTATTGCATTTTGAGCAAGTGAATATTGTGCGTTTAATTTTTTATATGCTGTTCCTTTATGGACTAGYTTTGTTCTGTAATAAGAAAATAATAAGTCTTTATAAAATACATGTTTTACGTACTCTTCTTCGTTCAAGTAGTCAATATTCAATTCGTTTTGAGACTCAACAGACGGGGTGTCGATATCATTAAAACGAATATARAGATCAAGATAACCAAGATATTCATATTTAATACTGTTGCTTTCGTGTATTTTTAATGAACTAGGTAGTTTAGAWAYMKTSAGTMTTTNTWSTTGTTTTTCTTTAATCCTATTRAGAGAATTTCTGAATTCTTTCTCAGACTTGCCATCCCCGTTGTAATTGGAGAGACCTTGATTGCGTGCTTTATCAATAAAATATTCATTGATAGCAATATCATCTCCTTTTAAAATTACTCCTTTATTTTTAAACTCCTTTAAATCATACTCGATACTATATTTCTTAGATGGGCTTAAATAGAATTTAAGCATATTAGTTTTGTCCGAAATTAAATACAATTCTTTTTTTTCAATATTAATAGTATCAAGAAAGTTTCCGTTTTCATCTAAATGAATGATTCTCCTTTTACTCTTATTTGCGATGTCATATATAGGTCTTAGGTCAAGTGTTTTATTTCCATTTTCAACTGTTCCACTCAAAATAACGTAACCAGATTTTTCTTGAGAAAAAGAATAATTTATAAAAAGCATTGAAGTTATTAAGCAACTAAATAATTTTGTTTTGTTCATGTCAGTTTAAAGAATTAATGAGTTTCTAATGTTTGGAATTACAGGTAACAATTTAGTAAAAGGAAAGTTGCGATTGGTAAATTGTAATTTCCCGATGTTAGTTAATTAGTTTATTTGTTTGTCGGATTTCTCTAATCATTAAATGTAGCAATTTTTTTTAGCCATTGTTGGCAGCTGGTGATTTTTCATTCATCAATATGGTTATTAATCTCCTGCAATAATTCTTTATTCTTTATTATCAATTCTATGTTTGGATTAATCTTAATTAATTGATTTATAAATCCCGCTTTGTCTTTTGGTGAAATCAATATTATCTCATTGCTTCTGTATTTAATTTCTAATCTATCAAGTGAATTGGCTGGAGAACTCAACGGATTAYTCGTTTCTGATATTTCTCTAATTAAATCAATTGGCACAGTTATATTAACCATAAAGCCACTTTTAATTTTTAATTTTTTATCAGTAATCAAGTAATAAGTTGTTAATAATATATATCCAACAAATCCAATAACCAAAAGAATTATTAGAAGTCCTATCCATATTTTATTATAAATCATCAGAATGGAAATTCCACCTAAAACGATAATTAGAAAGAGAAGTATCCCATATCCTATTTTAGAATTATATCTTGTCATAGTTATATATTTACTTATTACTATTTTTTTGTTACCAAATTATCTATTCACTTACTTAATAAATAGAAGAGCATGGATGAACTCAGGTTTTTCCGTTCACTTACTGCCAACACCCATACATCAACAATAGCCACTCATAGTTGACGATATATTTCTAATAGTAATTCTAAAATCTGGTGTTACTATTAAAATTATCATTTAACAACCCACTTCTTAGCACATTGCCCTTCAAACTCACAAAAAAGAACACCATTGCATATAACAAATATCATATATTAAAAATCAAATATATACTCACAAAAAAAATGAGCTCAAAAAGCAAACATCACTGTTAATTCTAAACTCATTTATAAAATATGCTTCAATTATCACCGCTTAAAAAACCACTTCAAAATAGTTTTTAAAAACGAAGTCTTTGAGGTTTTCTCTCAGACCATTTCAATTTCTTGAGCGACTGGTCTTGGATTTTTGATCATGGCTGAAGTTAGAGAAGAGAGGTCGTATTTTGGTTTCCAGCCCTCTTCTTTTCTTGCATCTGAATCATCCATGCTCATAGGCCAAGAATCGGTAATGGCTTGTCTAAAATCTGGTGTTATTTTTATTACCGATAACAAAAAACAAGATAAGAGCTACGCAAACAATACTCATAACAATAAGTCCCAATTTAATTGCAAAAACAGGGTTTTCAGTAAATGTCTCATTGTAGAAACCAATAATTAAGGAAAATAGCCGCCCTGGAATAAACGAAACACTCATAAGTATCGCCAAATATTTTGGGTTGCCATACTGCGTCAATATGGACTGGATTACTGGACCAATATGTACCTCTGAAATAGCTAAACATATAAATGATACAACATAATACACTACATGTTGCGCTGTAGGTGTTTCTGGAATTAGAAATAATAGACCAAAGGAGATAACCCCAAACACAAACCCCAAGGTCAATTTAAAAATTTGACTGCTATAAAAATACGTCCACCCTATAATGGCTAAAACAGATAGCGGTACAATAAAAACAACATTTAATAACTCCCATAACATTTTAGGAATTTTCAGTGTTACTAGGTCTCTTAATTTATCTGAGACAYCAAAAAAACGATAGTTTCCAATTTCATAAAGTCCCCATAATATTCCTACTGTTGTAAGTATAATCGCGATATAAACAATGCGATGCCTTAGATTTGATGATGCTGTCAGCGAGGATTCTTTTATAACAATATCCTTTTTATCTACTACAAATAACAGAGGAATTAGCGCTAGTAACATTATTATTCCTCCAGTAACAAAACTTGTATTCCAACCAAATTCTTCCCTGCAATAACTAAGCAATAATGCACCTACAAAAGCTCCTATATTAATGGAGAAATAAATAATTGTAAACCCCGCATCTAATAACTTAGGTCTACTTAAATATAGCTTTCCAAAATTCGAATTTATATTGGGAACATATAAAGCACCAYCTAGTACCATTAGAAACAATCCTAGGTATAGCCCATAAATAGAAGGAATACACAAGCAAAACGCCCCCAATGCATTCAAAACACCTCCTATAAATATTGCTTTTCTATTTCCTAAAATTAGATCACCAAGTATAGCACCGAAAACTTGAACAAAAGTAAATGAAGCAACCAACACACCATAGAGCTTATACGCCTCTTCACGCTCCATTTCAATAACTTCACTAAGCATGTAAAAAATTATTACAGCACGTATACCATAGAAAGTAGCCCTCTCTAAAGCTCTTGATGTAGCATATAAAAAAGTATCTTTTGTATGCGTTTGGAGTATTTTTTCAATCATTTCGGGATAATCAATCTAAAATAATAGACCTTGAATTTAAGTTTTTAAAAATCATTTTATTTCTTACATCCAAATATAGTAAAGTTTTAGAAAATTATATAACAAAAACATGCCACAAAAAAAATGAGTTTAGAATTAAACATCACTGTTAATTCTAAACTCATTTATAAAATATGCTTCAACTATCTCCGCTTAAAAAACCACTTCCAAATAGTTTTTAAAAACGAAGTCTTTGAGGTTTTCTCTCAGACCATTTCAATCTCTTGAGCGGCTGGTTTTACCTCCCAAAACTAGAGAAGCATTACATCTACTTTTAACACATTGAGTGTTTCAAATAGTACTCCTTTAGGATGTAGTTATATGAGTGTCTTATGTGGTGTATGTTGTCTCAAATTATACTTAGATGTACCAAAAACATAAGAAAAAGTACAAGTAAGTTAGTGACGGGGCTTTTTTCAAATTAAATATAATTCCCGTAGGCCAACGATGATAATTAAACTGTTGTAGTTCTCAATGATAAAATAAACTTTTAAGGCATCTTTAATTCTGTATTACTTACAAACTTAAAACCCTTTCCAAACTCAAGAATGAATTGTTTTAAATTCTCTAGAATTGTTTTTCTTAAAGATTTTTTTGAGAAAATTAGAAGGTAAGACCAAAAGTCTAACACACAATTATTTTTACAAATAACTGCTGCATTTGGATGAATTTCTCTCACCACTGGTGGTAATTGTACATTTGTCGTAATAAAACGTTCAAACTCCTGGACACTCTTACTCTATACAATAGGAAGGCTAAAATAGACCTGCGAGATTACCAAATCGTTCTTCCTAACATTGACGTAATTTATTTTATATGTTCATTTTTTGCTCCTCCAAAAAACGAACCAAAAAAGGAGCCTTTTATGATGTATTTTTTAATGCGGCAAAAGCCTTATTAAAAACCATATCCAAAACTGCGCGTCGCTCCTAGGGTCGCTCCTGAATCTCGCAGCTTTTGAACATATATACTGCATAAAAGACAGGCTTCGATTTGAAATCATCAATATTACAAAGTTTACTATTTCATTACATTTGGCATATCACTAAACGTCATCACTTCCACTGGTTTTTATGTTTTTTTTAAAACTCCTATTTACTAAGGACTTAAGCTATGCAAATTGCATACTGACTACAATATCAAATATTCATGTAATAAAACAAGAAACATACAACCTTCAAACAAAAAAAATGAGTTTAAAAATTAAACATCGCTGTTAATTCTAAACTCATTTATAAAATATGCTTCAATTATCTCCGCTTAAAAAACCATTTTAAAATAGTTTTTAAAAACGAAGTCTTTGAGGTTTTCTCTCAGACCATTTCAATTTCTTGAGCGGCTGGTTTTAGATTTTTGATCATGTCTTCAGTTAAAGAAGAGAGGTCGTATTTTGGTTTCCAGTTCCAATCTTTTCTTGCATCTGAATCATCCATGCTCATAGGCCAAGAATCGGCAATGGCTTGTCTAAAGTCTGGAGCATAGCTAATTTCAAAGGCTGGATATGTTTTTTTAATTTCTAAGGCTAATTCTGCTGGGTTAAAACTCATCCCTGCTAAATTATAAGAAGTACGGATAGTAATGGCTTCCTTAGGTGCGTCCATCAACTCAATGGTTGCTCTGATGGCATCCTCCATATAGATCATTGGTAAAGTAGTTCCTGCATTTAAGAAACTCTCATAATTTTCTCCAGCAACTGCCTTGTGGAAAATATCCACGGCATAATCGGTAGTTCCTCCTCCTGGTAATGATTGGTAACCAATAACTCCTGGATAACGGATAGAACGAATGTCCAATCCATAACGATCAAAATAGTAGTTGGCCCAATTTTCTCCAGCCACTTTACTCATACCATATACTGTRGAAGGAGTTAAGTTGGTGGTTTGTGGGGTGTTTTCGCGTTGGATATTATCTCCAAATACGGCGATAGAACTCGGAAAAAACACTTTATCAACTTTATATAAACGAGATACCTCTACAACATTAAAAAATGTTTGCATGTTAATATCCCACGTTTTTAAGGGGAATTTCTCTCCATTTGCGGATAAGATAGCCGCTAAATGGTATATCTGCGTCACATTGTTTTTTAATACAATCGCCGTTAAAGCGTCCATATCTGTCACGTCTAAAATTTCGAATCTTCCACTATAATGTTCTCTACTACGTAAATCAGTAGCGATTACGTTGTCTAGGCCGAACTTTTCTTGCAATTGTTCCGTTAATACCGTTCCTAATTGTCCGCTAGCCCCTGTTATTAATATGATCTCTTTGTTCATGATATACCTATTATAAAAGAATAAAATTACTATAAATAAACTATACATCGTTAAAACAACTTT
>NVSD01000135.1 GCA_002401105.1 Flavobacteriaceae bacterium
CTTCTAGTGAAATCATAGTTTCTGTTCTAGACACACCTTCAATATCATCTATTTCAAAATAATTCCTTTTGCATGTGTGGTATCTTTTGCTCTAATCTTACAGAAGATATTGTATTTTCCTGCTGTAATATAAGCAATTGTCACGTTAGGTATTTTTCGCAAACTACCAATTACTTGTTTGGTTTTAGAAGTCTTGTCTAAATAAATTCCGATATGAGAAATAAACGAATATCCCATTTTTTCGTAATTCAATGTCAACGTGGATCCTTTGATGATTCCTTCGTCTTCCATTTTCTTTACACGAACATGAATTGTTCCTGCCGAGACAACTAATTTCTTTGCAATATCAGTAAACGGGGTACGTGCGTTTTCTATTAAGATATCCAAAATTTGATGATCAATCTCATCTAATATAAATTTTTTCATAATACACTTTCATTAATAATAACAAATGTTACTGCAAATTTAATTAAAAAAAGGGATTATGACTAAAAAAACTTGCGAATTTCACAATTATTTACAAAATAAATGAAGTTCCCTTATTATCAATCATTTCATGCCCATAATAGGCAGATAAATCCCCTGTTTTCTCCACTTTTCTATAGGCCAACAATCGATTGTTTTCTACCTTATAGTGCAGTTGTACAGCAACATCCGTAAGCGTTACCTCCCCGTCCACATCGTAAAGGGTATTCTTATAGATAAAATCAAAAAACTTAGTGTCGTTTTGTGGAATATCGAAATAAGGCAAATAATTGGTGAATTCTTCCTCTTGAGCGATCGTAAACAGTCCTTCGAGTAACGAAAAAGCGTTAAATTTACGTGTTTCTTCGCGTTCATAGTCATTTATGTAATGTCCGGCTTCTATTAGAATCGTATTATGTCCCATCTTTTGAAAATTATCTCCTGTAGCAGTTGGATAAAACTCATCTGTATATAAACCTACTTGGCCAGGAATAACTTGCTGTAAACATTCATTCATAGCAACAATTACACTCATTGTTTCTTTCCTCCCAGCAGTTAAAGTSCGCTCAAGGTCTTCTGATGGCGCCAAAAACGAGATTGTCGCTGGCTTGTTACTATCTTTTACATTAAATATTGTCCGTTGATCGTGCAAGTTGAAGCAAAATTGAGGTTTAAAGTCATTTATGACACGCATTAACAATCTACTTTCTGTTCCGTTCTGATCGACAACATCCCTGTTCAAATCAATATCTTGACCGTTCACTCTTGTAAACATGTCCGCTCCATCTGGGTTTAACATCGGAATGATCCATATGGTACACGTTTCTAAAAGGTCTTTTACGTTTGAATTACTGCTGTAAACATTAAAGTACTTTAATACATCAAACAATGCCTTGGTCCCTGTACTTTCATTGCCATGCATTTGAGTCCATATAAGAACTCTACGCCCACCGGTGCCCATTTTTAGCATTTTAATAGGTCTTTTATGTGTTGAAACGCCCAAAGTTTCAACGCTTATCACATCTTTAGGTAATAAGTCTATTATAGGCYTAATTTGGTCATATATGACACGTTTACCTGAAATATCTTGCTCTTTAAACAACGTATAGTCTTTTAAGAGCTGTATCGGATTAATTCTACTCATGTTACAAATGTAAACAACTTGAAGTTAACAAWTGTRAACAGCTRNAAACGAAGATTAGATTACAWCTGTAATCAATTAGTTATTKGATCAAACGAGCTAAATACACCTTTATAGATTCTTTCTATAGTAGACTTCTGTATACATATAAACCATATGTTTTCAGTAACTTAACTACTCCTACTTTAAGTACTAAATGACTGTAAATATGAATATATGCCTCTAATTTTGCTAGTTCTAAATAATAAGTTACATTTGTAACTCACTAATACGTTCACAATGATAAACAATATTGAATTTAGCGAACGACTTCGTAAACTACTCTCTTACTATGACATTTCAGCTGCTGGAATAGCAGAAATTCTCGGAATCCAACGTTCTACGATGTCTCATTTATTATCAGGTAGAAACAAGCCGAGTCTTGATGTTGTTTTAAAAATCTTAAAGCACTATCCAGAAGTGGAATTATATTGGTTGATTAATGGACAAGGTGATTTCCCTAAAAAAGTAATGCTTACAAAAGAAGCCTCCCTTACACCACAAATCGCAACACAGCAAAAAATTTCTTTTGATAAAGCCACAGTTGATTCTCAGGAATTAGAGATCCCTGAAAAAAAAACAGCAACTAATAAGCAAATTGACCGTATCGTAATATTTTACACAGATGGCACTTTTTCTCATTATAACAGTAATTCATAATTAAACTCCTAAACATTTAATTATTTTTATTTCCTCGCTACAAGAGAAAACAGCCTTGCTCCGACTACTTATCGTGCCTAACTTGAAACTACACGTTTGCATGCTGTATAATTAATAAGTATCTTGTAACAAAGCATTGTATGTTAACACAATTCGTGTATTCTTACTACACCATACTATAATGCTCGTTTAGCAATACCCATTTCATGTACTAATCCTTGTCCCTAATGGACATTTTATGTTTAAAAACTTGGATTATGAAATGGAGAAAAAGACTTACTTGCCTTGTACTATTTATTACTATTATGTCCACGCAGGCACAAAACATCGACATTCCGRATGTTAATTTTAAAAACTACTTGATTGCAAATCCTTCGATTAACTTAAATTCCGATAGCGAAATATCTGTTATTGAAGCGAGTGCTTTCAATGGTAGTTTAGACTGTAGCTCCCTTTTCATTAGTACACTCTTAGGGATTGAAGCTTTTGTCAATTTGGACATTTTAATATGCAAGGACAATGCTATAAGCACTCTTGATATTAGTAAAAATATAAAACTGACAAAACTTACATGTGACAAAAATAGTCTCACAACACTTGAGTTAAGTACTAATCCATTGTTGACCTATATAAAATGTAGTGAAAATTTACTTACAGGACTCAATACTAGTAACAACCCGATGCTTTTATCTCTTTATTGCTTTAAAAATAGTATTACCAACTTGAATTTAAGTAATAACCCAAATTTAAAGTATTTCCAATGCCACGAAAACCTACTGACTAGCATTGATATTAGTTCAAATATTAATTTACTCACGTTCTATTGCTATAAAAACGCATTATCTTCCTTGGATTTAAGTACTAATAGTATGCTGAAAACCTTGCGATGCTATGCAAATAATTTAACCAGTTTAAACACGAATAACAATACTGAATTAGAGAATTTGTATTGTTACCAAAACGATCTAAACAGCATAGATGTTCGACTAAACACTAAACTTTTGCGCTTGAGATGCTATGAAAACAACTTGACACAATTAGACGTACGTTTAAACTTGTCATTGTTGGAATTATATTGTCAGAAGAATAATATTACGTCGCTAGATATTCAGCAAAACCTACTATTGGAAGACCTTCGTTGTCACGACAATAAACTTACATCTTTGGATATTTCCGCCAATACTAACCTTATCACACTTTATTGTTATTTGAACGATCTAAACAACTTAAACGTTTCTGAGAATAAGTCATTAGAAATTTTAAGGTGTTCAAAAAATGGGTTGACTGAACTTGATATATCACAGAATACCGCTTTAGTCAAACTACAATGTAATGACAATTTACTATCCAGTWTAAACACCWCYACTAAYACTTCCCTTGAAGATTTACGTTGTTATAACAATCCTCTTGGAAGTTTAGATTTAAGTAAGAATATTGTTTTGAATACTCTTTATTGCTATTCGAATAATCTACTAGATCTCGATATAACTTCTAATATTTTACTTAGGGTTTTACGTTGTCAAAACAATATATTGAGCGAGATACATCTTGATACCGCTCCATTATTAGAAYTRCTATACTGTTACGAYAAYCARCTKACMRACYTSACTTYAACAACAAAYACCTTATTAAAAAGTTTAAGGATTCAAAACAACAAGATTACTGTATTAAATCTCGTTACAAACACATTCTTAGAAACTATATATTGTTATAATAACCAGCTTACATCTTTGGATTTAAGACTACATATATGGCTGAAATCTTTAAAGTCTTACGAGAATAATTTAAGTATCCTCTATCTAAAAAACGCTCATAATTATCTCCTGACGACCTTAGAAACCGAAAACAATCCATTACTCAAATGTATATTAATTGACAACGCAATTACGGGAGTTCACATAGACTGGCTAAAAGACGATACAGCACAATTTGTAGATGCTTTTAGCATTGATTTTGACATCCCAATCTTAGCAACAATTTCTGCACAATGCATAATTACCAGCATCACACCCCCAACTGGTAAAAATTATTGTGGTGACTACACGGTACAACACGACATAACATTACCTCTAACTACACAAGGAATTCATCTAGTCACTTGGACGTATGTATTAGAGGCTGGGTTTACTTACCAACAAACGCAAAAGATCATCATTAAGGACAGCTTTCCTCCTGTTACAGATTTACCCGTGCTAGCCGATATCACAGCCACTTGCGAAATCACAAACTTGACGGCCCCATCAGCCTCCGATAACTGCTCTGGAACGATCACGGCAACACATAACGTAACTTTGCCAATTACAACTCAAGGAACAACGAGTATCCTTTGGACTTTTGATGATGGAAATGGAAATAGCAGTACTCAAACGCAAAATATCATCATTAAAGACACGACAGTTCCTGTAGTTGATTTATCAATACTACCCGATATAACAGCCCAATGTGAAATCACAGATCTAAGCGCCCCAACTGCCATGGATAACTGTACTGGAATAATCACGGCAACTCATAACGTAACGCTACCGATTACAACYCAAGGAACAACCAGCATTCTTTGGACTTTTGACGATGGAAATGGGAATAGCATTACTCAAACGCAAAAAATTATCATAAAAGACACGACTGATCCTGTAGTTGATTCATCAGTGCTTCCCGATATCACAGCACAATGTGAAATCACAGATCTATCCGCTCCAACTGCTAGCGATAACTGTTCTGGAATAATCACGGCTACACATAATGTAACTCTGCCAATTACAACTCAAGGAACAACCAGTATCCTTTGGACTTTTGACGATGGAAATGGGAATAGCATCACTCAAACGCAAAATATTATCATCAAGGATACGACTGGTCCTGTTGCAGATTCACCCGTGCTGACTGATATCACAGCGGAGTGTGAAATTACAGATATAACAGCTCCAACAGCTAGCGATAACTGTACTGGAACCATCACGGCGACTCATAACATAACGCTACCGATTACAACTCAAGGAACAACCAGTATCCTTTGGACTTTTGACGATGGAAACGGGAATAGTATAACTCAGATACAAAATATCATCATCAAAGACACGACTGACCCTGTAGTTGATTCATCAGTGCTTCCCGATATCACAGCTCAATGTGAAATCACAATTCTAACAGTTCCTACTGCCACGGACAATTGTAATGGAACCATCTCGGCGACACATAACATAACGTTACCAATTACAACCCAAGGAACCACGAGTATACTTTGGACTTTTGACGATGGAAATGGGAATAGTATAACTCAGACACAAAATATTATCATCAAAGATAGCATTCCTCCTATAGTTGATTCACCCGTGCTAGCCGATATCACAGCGCAGTGTGAAATTACAGATATAACAGCTCCAACAGCTAGCGATAACTGTACTGGAACCATCACGGCGACTCATAACATAAGCTTACCAATTACGACGCAAGGAACAACGAGTATCCTTTGGACTTTTGACGATGGAAACGGGAATAGCATCACTCAAACGCAAAATGTTATCATCAAGGACACAACAGTTCCTGTAGTTGATTCGCCAATACTTGCCGATATCACAGCGCAATGTGAAATTACAAAACTAACAGCTCCAACAGCTAGCGATAACTGTACTGGAACCATCACGGCGACTCATAACATAAGCTTACCAATTACGACGCAAGGAACCACGAATATAACTTGGACTTTTGACGATGGAAACGGGAATAGCATTACTCAAACGCAAAATATTACAATCAAGGACACGACTGACCCTGTCCCTAACTCACCCGTTCTCGCAAACATCACAGGCCAATGTGAAATCACAAATCTAACAGCTCCTACCGCCACGGTTAATTGTAGTGGAACCATCACGGCAACACATAATGTAAGCTTACCAATTACGACGCAAGGAACCACGAATATAACATGGACTTTTGACGATAGAAATGGGAATAGCATTACTCAAACGCAAAATATCATCATCAAGGACAGCATTCCTCCTGTTGCAGATTCATCCGTGCTAGCCGATATCACAGCGCAATGTGAAATCACAGATCTACCCGCCCCAACTGCCACGGATAATTGTAGTAGAACCATCACGGCAATTCATAACGTAACTTTACCAATTACGACGCAAGGAACCACGAGTGTAATTTGGACTTTTGATGATGGAAACGGGAATAGCAGTACTCAAACGCAAAATGTTATCATTAAGGACACGACTGATCCTGTCCCTAACTCACCCGTTCTCGCAAACATCACAGGCCAATGTGAAATTACAAATCTAACAGCCCCAACTGCCACGGACAATTGTAGTGGAACCATCACGGCAATTCATAACATAAGCTTACCAATTACGACGCAAGGAACCACGAGCGTAATTTGGACTTTTGACGATGGAAATGGGAATAGTACTTCTCAAACACAAAATATCATCATCAAAGACACGACTGATCCTGTTGCCGATTTACCTGTCCTAGCCGATATCACAGCGCAATGTGAAATCACAAATCTAACAGCTCCAATCGCTACGGATAATTGTGGAGGAACGATCACAGCAACACATGACGCAACTTTGCCAATTACAACTCAAGGAAACACAAGTATACTTTGGACTTTTGACGATAAAAATGGGAATACTACCACACAAACGCAAAATATCATCATTAAAGACACGACAGTTCCTGTAGTTGATTTATCAATACTACCCGATATCACAGCCCAATGTGAAATCACAAAAATATCCGCTCCAACCGCTACAGATAACTGTTCCGRAACYATCACGGCWACWCATAAYGTAACKYTRCCRATTACAACTCAAGGARCAACSAGTATCCTTTGGACTTTTGATGATGAGAACGGGAACACTACCACTCAAACGCAAAATATTATCATCAAAGACACGACTGATCCTGTTGCCGATTTACCCGTGCTAGCCGATATCACAGCGCAATGTGAAATCACAAACCTAACAGCTCCAACTGCTAGCGATAATTGTTCTGGAATAATCACGGCAACACATAACGCAAGCTTGCCAATTACAACAGAAGGAACCACGAGTATAATTTGGACTTTTGATGATGGAAACGGGAATACTACCACTCAAACACAAAATATTATCATAAAAGACACGACTGATCCTGTAGTTGATTCATCAATACTTCCCGATATCACAGCGCAATGTGAAGTTACAGATTTATCCGCTCCAACTGATAGCGATAACTGTTCTGGAATAATCACGGCTACACATAATGTAACTTTGCCAATTACAACTCAAGGAACAACCAGTATCCTTTGGACTTTTGAYGATGGAAAYGGGAATAGCAKYACTCAAACGCAAAATGTTATCATTAAGGACACGACTGATCCTGTCCCTAACTCAC
>NVSD01000136.1 GCA_002401105.1 Flavobacteriaceae bacterium
TGGGATTCACCTTGTATTTCAGTGATTATTCACAATTAAATTCTGCAGGGCTTCCAACAATTTCTCCTACTGAAGGAATCGTAAGTTTAATAGGTGTTTTAATTTTTATAGGTTCATTTGCCTTGTCAATGGGACCTGTAGTTTGGGTAATTCTTTCGGAAATATTCCCTAATAAAATTAGAAGTGTGGCGATGTCAATTGCCGTTGCAGGACAATGGTTGGCAAACTATTTTGTATCACAATCTTTTCCTATAATTGTTGAAAGTGATGTCAATAAATTACAAATTGATGGAGGGATTTGGAATAATTCCTTGCCTTATTTTCTCTTTTCAGGATTTATAGTGGTGATTATTCTATTTGTTTGGAAATTTATTCCTGAGACAAAAGGGAAAACATTGGAAGAAATGGAAACTTTATTTGAGAAGTAATTTCAAAATTATATTAATGGGGTGATTAAAAAATCCGTTCAAGATAAGGTGTTGTTTCTTGAATGGGTTTTGAAAGCCCCAATCTTTGTCCTTTTTTACAATAATCTACAGTAAATTATATATTCAAAACAGTATGGTCATGAAATTTAATATACAAATAGTTTCAATTTTAATGATAGTATTCTTGGTGTCATCTTGTACGTCAAAAGTTGATAATAAAAAAGAAGATACAACAGTTAAATCTGTTAGTTTTATTAAAACCCAAGGGGCTAATTTGGTTAATTCTAAAGGAGAGCGTATTATTTTAAAAGGAACCAATTTGGGAAACTGGCTTGTTCCAGAAGGCTATATGTTTAAAATGGATCAGGTAAATTCACCCTACAAAATTGATGAATTATTACAGGAGCTTATTGGTCCCGATAGTTTGAACGTATTTTGGAAAGGTTTTCTGGATAATTACATAACGCACAAGGACATTAAGTATTTAAAAAGCATTGGTTGCAATCATATTCGTGTACCTTTTAACTATAAAATGTTTACAGATGATTTGTATATGGGAGAAAGAAATTCAGGATTTAAATATCTTGATAGAATAATAGATTGGTGTAAACAAGAAGAATTGTATGTACTATTGGATATGCACTGTGCTCCAGGAGGGCAAACTGGTGATAATATTGATGATAGTTATGGCTATCCCTTTCTTTTTAAAAGTAAATCCTCTCAAGATTTAATGATAGAGATTTGGGTGAAAATAGCTAAAAAGTATAAGGACGAACCCATTATAGTGGGGTATGACATTGTAAATGAGCCAATCGCACATTATTTTAAAAAGGAACTAGATGTGTTAAACCATGAGTTGTTTTTGCTCTATAAAAGAATTATAAAAGAAATTAGAAAGGTAGATACACAACATACTATATTTTTAAATGGTTCTATTTGGAGTACTAATTTTGACGTTTTTGAGGAATTGAACGACCCAAATGTTGTGTACGAGTTTCATACATATTGGGTGGATGTAACCAAGAGTGTGATTCAACCATATATAGATTTTAGAGACAAACACCAAGTGCCAATTTACGTTGGAGAAACGGGAGAAAACACAGATCAATGGATACATGATTTTAGAGTGTTGTTGGATGAGAATGATGTCAGCTGGTGTTACTGGCCCTATAAAAAGATGAATAATACGAGAGGAATTATGAATTTTGATGAACCCGAAAGTTATCATTTAATTTCTGAATATGCTAAGAGTGATCGTTCGTCTTATGCTAAAATGAGAGCGAACAGACCAAACATATCAGAAGTTCAAATAGCATTAAATAAATATTTAGAAAATAGCCTTTATAAAAATAATTTTGTAAACAAAGGCTATACAAAAGCACTCGATTTTAAGGTGGAAATGAACTAAATAATAGTTACTGGTTTAGCATAAATCTTTAACTGATTCACAAATTATAAAATAATCAAAAAAAACATTTAAATGATCAAAAATGTACTGCTTCTTTTTGCTTTAGCCATACTGACTTTTGGCTGTAAGGAATATACTATTACTAACAATGAAATTGAATTTGACAATCATATTTTTACGGTCTTATCTTCTGAATTAATCGCTGTTAGAGCCAATAATGTCGATAAAGGGAATTATAATTATAATGAAAATAAGGTAGTTTTCGAGGTGAAACAAAGCAACGATATGCTAACTGTTTCAACGGCTAAGTATCAACTTAACTATCAGAAAGGGGCAGGTCGATTAAAGGATAAAATAAGCATCGAATTTAAAAATAATAAGACCAAAATTCATGCAAATATTAGTCAGATAGATACTGAAAATTTGGGAGGCTTAATTAGATCCGTTGACAAGTTTGATGGTAAAATTGAATATGAAGACTACGATATTAATTCATCATCAAAAGAAGTTACTATTCCAAAGGGTTTATTGAGTAAACAGGGATGGACGGTATTAAAAGTAATGGATGATGCCTTAGTACATAATGATGTTGAAGGGGATTCGGAAGTATTATTCATTTTTTGTTATGGAGATGATTTTAAGAAAGCCTTAACTGATTTCACCCAGTTAAACGGGAACATTCCTCTATTGCCAAAATGGGCTTTAGGGAATTGGTTCAGTAGGTATCAACCATTATCAGCACAAGATTATAAAGATATTGTAGCTAGATTCAGGAAGGAGAAAATTCCTATTGATGTGATTGTTCCAGATATGAACTGGCATATTGATGGCTGGTTTGGTACTCGCTATGATTCCGTAAAATTTCCCGATATGGACGATTTTTTAAATTGGACAAATCAAAATGGGCTACATGTTGGTTTTAATCATCATCCAGGAGCCGTTATAAGAGATGATATAAAAGCGAAGGATTTTTTGAAAAGAGCACATATGGATTATGACTCTTTATTTGTAGCGACGGAAAAACAATACCAAGAGTCCAAATGGGAATTCATAGAAAACGCCTTGTTTTATGGGGAAGGAAACTCAAACGATATTAAACCTTTCTTCGAGGTGTTTTTAAACCCTATCATGGATCAAGGATTAGATTTTCATTGGGTTGATGGGAGCCCATCGATTAAAAATTTAAAAGAGTATTATACATTAACAGAACAGCATTCGAATAAAAGAGCCATTGTATTGACAAGACAGGTAGCTGGTAGTTTTGACAATCATAAATATCCTATTGGGTTTTCTGGTGATAGCTATATTTCGTGGGAAAGTTTAAAGTTTAATATCGAATTGACTGTAAAAGGTTCCAATTTGGGTGTTTACTGGTCTCATGATATYGGTGGACATATGGAAGGTCRTAAAATGGMTRCGGATAGTGAATTRTTTAGTAGRTGGATWCAATCTGGTGTYATGTCTCCTTTCAATCGATTGCACGCCACAGGAGGAGTAGATTGGGATAAAAGATTAGTGCATAATAGAAAACCTTGGGATTGGGGAGAAAAAGTACTTTCTTCCGCTAGAAAGGCAATGCAGTTGAAGTATCAATTAATGCCGTATACATATTCACTCAATAGAAAGGCTTTTGACGAAGGACTAATTATGTGTTACGGGATGTATTTCGACTATCCAAATCACCCAAAAGCTTTTGAGTATAGCAATGAGCAATACCTATATGGTTCCTCAATTTTATATGCACCTATTACGGATGCGGCATTTGATGGCAAGGGAATGGATGGTATTGCGACAAAAAGAGTATGGATTCCAGAAGGAATATGGTACGATTTCTTTTCGGGAGAGAAAATTCAAGGTCCAGCTGAAGTCTTAGTTTCAAAATCGATTGACGAATTTCCCTTATTTGTAAAAGAAGGAGCCATTATTCCTATGGTTGAGTATATGGATTATACAGATCAAAAACCGTTGAATAAACTAATTATAACATGTTATCAGCCCTCGAAAACTTCTAACTCTTCTTTTAAATTGTATGAAGATGATGGTAAAACGTTGGACTATAAAAACGAAAAATTCAGATGGACAACTATTGATTATAACTTTAACCAACAAGGAGTAACAACCCTTGTAATACATCCTGCTATTGGTGATTATGACGAGGCTGTTACGGAAAGAGAGTATCAAATTGTAGTGAAAGGAGTTACGAGTACAATTAGCAAAATTTTGATTAATAATTTGGAGCTAGCTGAAGAAAAGTGGAATTTTAAAAATAATATTTTAAGGATTGATACGGAGACATACAATACCCACGAAAAAGTGGAAATCTTAATAAAGTAATAGGTAAAAATGATACAGATACTTAAATATACCGGTTATTTGATGAGTTGCTTATTAATTGGCTTCGTTCTTTTTTCTTGCGAAGACAGCAGCGGTCAAAAAGTAACGACAGTTACATCATTAGCAGACAAAAACTTTGATTATAAGGACTATGTTCCAAAAGCTACGGATAAAATTATTTCTCGTTCGGAATATTTGAACCAATTACAAGGCTTTTGGTTGGGGCAATGCATTGCGAACTGGACAGGATTGGTGACAGAGATGGATAAAATCGGAAATATTGGAGACCTAAAAACGGGTGATTTTTATACCAGAAATGATTGGGGAAAACCCGATCAGCCAAGTATTTGGGGGAAAGGAATTCCTAGTGATTTATCTAAAAATATTGATTTTGTATTTGCAAAACCCGATAGTATTTGGGGGTCAGATGATGATACGGATATCGAATTTATGTACCAGCATTTGTTGTATGGAAATAAAACAAGTGTGTTGACAGGAGAACAAATTCGTGATGGCTGGTTAAAACATGTAAAWGAAACYGAAGAAAATTATTTGTGGGTGYCMAATCAAAAAGCATTTGATTTGATGAGGGAGGGAATGCTTCCACCGGAAACAAGTCTCCCAGAGAATAATGAACATTACGAAATGATTGATGCGCAATTGACCACAGAGATATTTGGTTTTTTTGCGCCTACGCGGCCCGATGTAGCTTTGAAAATGGCTAAATTACCAATACAAACAACAGCGCGTTTTAATGCGGAATGGATCTCTGAATTCTATGTAACTATGTATTCATTGGCTTCTTCTGTCAACAAGGAGTTACCTATAAAGGAAACTACTGCTTGGATGGCAGATCAGGCACGTAAAAATTTGCCACAGGATTCCTATGCCGCAAAAATGTATGATTTTGTAAAAGAAAAGTATGCCTTAAATATTCCTTGGGAAGAAACAAGGGATGCGCTGTACTTAAAATATCAAGTGGGGCAGGCAGATGGCTATGATATAACCTCAAAAAAAATGTATTGCAATGGCTGTTTTGCGGCCGGAATAAATTTTGGAGCCAGTATCATTAGTTTGCTATACGGAGAAGGAGATTTAAAAGAAACCATTAAAATAGGAGCATTGACTGGTTGGGATTCGGACAATCCTACGGCTACTTGGGGAGGACTTTTAGGTTTTATGATTGGAAAAGAAGGGGTGGAAGCTTCTTTTGGAAGAAAATTTTCAGAAAAATTTAATATTCATAGAACCAGAATTAATTTTCCTAACAATGGAATATATAGTTTCTTTGAAATGGCTCAAACAGGTGTTTTTATCATTGACAGAGTTGTACAAGAAGAAATGAATGGAGGTATAAATTTAGAAAAGGACGTATGGTATATACCTACATTAGACCTCAGTGATATACATAAATAGCCCGCTAAAAAAAATGAATAACATGAGATATTTTAAAACTATATTGTTTTTTTTGATGGCGACTATTTTGTCTCAACCTTTAGTTGCACAGACTACTTCAAAACCAGTATATGTGATTGTTCATGGTGCCTGGGGAGGAGGATGGGCTTTTAAAAAAGTAGATTCACTGCTTACAGAAACAGGAAGTACAGTGTACCGACCTACGCTAACAGGGCAGGGAGAGAGGGTGCATTTAGCCTCTCCGAATGTAGGATTAGACACACATATAATGGATGTTGTAAATACGATACTTTACGAAGATCTTACGAATGTTATTCTCGTTGGACATAGTTATGGAGGCATGGTTGTAACGGGCGTAGCGGATAGCATTCCTGATAGAATTTTTAAACTTATTTATATTGAYGCWATTGTTCCWGAAGATAATGAAAGTGCTTTCTCAATTTTTGAAGAAAGATACCATAGGTTTAAAGTAGTAAATGGCGGTATAATCCCACCATGGGTATCAGAAGGAACGTCGCCACCTAAAGATGTGCCACATCCTCTGAAAACTTGGGAAGATAGTATTAGCCTTAAAAATCCAGCAAGACTTGAAATTTCAACTTCATACATCTTAACGGTCGCTAAAGGTGCTGAACCTGTATTGGATGATTTTGCCTCGCAAGCGGAGAGAGCTCAGCAAAAAGGATGGTCTATGTTTCAGTTAGAAGCGGACCATAATGCACAATGGTCTGCTCCAGAAGAATTTGTTAAAATGCTAAAAAATATAGAAAATAATTAAACGAACACTACAATAATAAACGGTATTGAAATGCTGTTTATGATTGCTATTAATTCCAATGAATAAAAAATGAGAGCATTCAAATATAGTATAATCTTGGTGGGACTATTAAGTTTTTCGACCCTACAAGCACAAACGGCTGTCATGTCATTTAACATAAGATATGATAGCGCTCATGATAAAGAAAATCGCTGGGAATTCAGAAAAATGGAAATTGTAGATTTGATAAAATACTATCAACCTGATTTTTTGGGTGTTCAAGAAGCAATGCCTAACCAAGCAGAATTTTTGGCGGAAAATTTGGACTTATACAATTATATCGGACATGGACGTGACGGTGAGAATACAAACAGTGAAGGAATTCCCTTATTCTATAATATTTCTAAGTTTGAATTATTGACTAAAGAAATATTTTGGTTGTCAGAAACACCAGAAAAGGCATCAAAAGGCTGGGATGCTGCTTATAAGAGAATTGTGGTGTATGGTGTTTTTAGAAATAAAACAACGAAAGATACGGTGCATATATTCAACTGTCATTTTGATCATAGGGGTAAAGTTGCTCGTGTTCAATCTGCAAAATTACTATTGGAGAGTATCAGAAAGAAACAACTGGCGGCTAAAAAGGTCATTATTATGGGTGATTTTAATAGTTTACCTTCTGAAAACCCTATAGAGATTCTCAATCAACAATTTGAAGATAGTTATAAGGCCTTGAATTACCCTGTATATGGTCCCATTGGTACTTATAATGGATTTGATGTAAAAAGTATGCTAACAAAAAGAATAGATTATATTTTCACTAAGAACATTGATGTTGAAAGTTACCGAAGTATAGACGACAAAAGGAAAAATAATCTGTGGTTTTCTGACCATTTACCTGTGTTTATAAAGTTAAATTAATTGTTGATTTTGAGAGTTAGGTCGAATTCAAAGGATTCTTCAATCGTTTTGTTTTATCCTGTTGGTGATTGTTTTTGAGGAGGTTTTTTAAAAAATAGAAATTAACAATATAAAATTATAGTAAAAGGAAGCATGATGGTGTTTTTTCTAATGGGGATTGTTGGCTCTTTTCTCTGTCTAGATTCCATATTTGAAGGCTCACAATTAGTCCGAAAATATATTCTACACATTCCTATATTTTATCCATATAAAACAATACTTTTGCAGCCAAGCAGACCATCTTATCGCTTTTGTAAAAAAGAGGAAAGTCCGGACACCATAGAGTAGCATAGCGGGTAACACCCGTCCGGCGTAAGTCGAGGACCAGTG
>NVSD01000137.1 GCA_002401105.1 Flavobacteriaceae bacterium
TTCTTCTGAAAGCAATTCGTCTAACTGAAAATAGTCAGGTGCTTGAAATAGATCTTGTGACATAGAGTGTTAAATATTGTTTATCCAAATATAAAAATTTAATTCATTTATTCAGTACCTTTGTTGCGTGAGGTTTACATTATCAACAAAAGAGAAATTAAAGAGCAAAAAACTGATAGAAGTTTTATTTGCCGAAGGAAAATCTGTAAAAGCATTTCCTATTAGAATGATATATCATCCTATAGATCACTACTGCGAGGAATCCCCTTTGCAAGTAGGTTTTGTGGTACCCAAACGTGGCTTTAAATTAGCCGTGGACAGGAATCACTTAAAACGATTAATGCGTGAAGGTTATCGCTTAAACAAACCCTATTTTACCGATAAAATAGGACGGCGTTATATTGCCATGTTCGTATTTATGGGCAATAAGCAATTAACATCCGAGGAAGTTCATAAAAAAATGAAATCCTTGTTGGAGAAATTTGTGAGTAGTATTGAGTAGCTAGAAGTGAGATTTTAGAGGTGAGGTATTAGAGGAGCACTGGGTTGGTAATTGTGACTGGTGACTAATGACTGGTGACTGGGGACTGGTGACTGTCGGTTACATCGTATTCCAACACAATAATCGAGNTTAATCCCCTTTCCTATTTCACGAAACCGCCTTAGGTACAATCATTTTTGTATATTTAAAAAAAATACAACCATGCTACAACGATTTAAAAAGACAGTCATTGGAACTTTTCTTGTGCTTGCGGTAATGAGTACTGTTGCTTTTAGCTCCGATTTTTTCGAAATTGCCAAACAGATAGATATTTACACCACGTTATTTAAGGAGTTAAMTATGTACTATGTGGACGAAATAAATCCTGCCGAACTTACGGATAAGGCCATCAAAAACATGTTAAGTGACCTGGACCCTTACACAAGATACTACGATCAGCAAGGGGTAGAAGATGCGCGTATTTCAGCCACTGGAGATTATGGAGGCATCGGAATGCGATCTAGATACAAGGACAACACTTTAACCATTTTATCCATTTACAAAGATGGTCCTGCACATAAAGCAGGCTTAATTGCAGGTGATAAAATTATTGAGATTGACGATGTTGTTGTAAAAGAATTTAAAGACAAAAGTGTTACCAACCTAATCAAGGGATCTCCGAACACCTCCGTGGAYTTAAAAATTATTCGCAACGGAAAAACCAAGAGCATTACTGTAGACAGACAAAAAATTGAGATAAACCCAGTTCCTTTTTATCAAATGATGGATGACAAGGTGGGCTATATTGCCTTTGTTAAATTTAACCGTCGTGCATCAACCGAAGTGAAAAAAGCGTATGCCGATTTGAAATCTCAAGGCATGGAACAACTTATTTTAGACATTCGTCATAATCCAGGAGGRCTTTTAGGAGAATCTGTAGCTATTTGTAAYATGTTCCTCCCCAAAGGAGAAATAATAGTGACCACAAAAGGAAAAATGAAAAAATGGAGCGACACCTATCGCACCAAAAATGCACCAACTGATTTAGAAATCCCCATAGTAATTTTAATCGACGGAAGATCCGCCTCCGCCAGTGAAATAGTTTCAGGAGCTTTGCAAGATTACGATCGTGCTGTAATTATAGGACAGCGCTCTTTTGGAAAAGGACTGGTCCAGCGCTATAGAAAACTAAGTTATGGTACACAAATGAAAGTCACCATTTCCAAATACTACACCCCTAGCGGGCGATGCATTCAAGAATTAGATTAYGCCAATAGAGCCAAGGATGGAACGGTCCCTAAATTTTCCGATGGAACCATAAACTCCTTTAAAACAATTAATGGAAGAAAAGTGTATGATGGTGGTGGCGTATTACCAGATATTATCATTAAAAGACCCAGTACTACCGAATCTACAAAAGCGCTATTTAGTTCCGATGCTTTTTTTAATTTCGGAACCGATTATTATTTCAAAAACCCGACTATTGCAGCCGCGGATAATTTTACCTTAGCCAATAACGAATTTTCGAACCTACTCTCCTATTTAGGAAGTAACGTAACATCTTTTACAACCAAAACGGAATTGCATTTTAAAGCATCTATGGAACTAGCAAACAAAGAAGGGCTTAGTAACATCGGCAATCAATACACAAGTTTGTTGCATAAGATCCAAGAAGAAAAACAACGAGAACTTGAAATAAACAAAGCAGAAATAATAGATAAGCTTACAGAAAATATTGTGCGCCGCTATTATTTTAACGAAGGTGTATATCAACAAAAAGCAGCACACGACCCCGTTATTTTAGAAGCAATGGCCATTTTGAGTGATGCAAAACGCTATCAAAAAATATTGAAGTAGCGTCAAGAAGCGAGTCAAAAGCCACACGCGAAAAGGATGCCATACTCTGTCCATTCTCAACTAGCAACCAGCAACCAACAACCAACAACTAGCAACTAAAAACAACCAATCAAACCCCATGTACCAAAAAGCGACCGCATTCTTATTGCGATTTATGACACAGGCAACCCTATTTAAATGGGGATTTAATATATCACCCATGTACCGCCATACCAAAGCAAAAATCTTATATGTTTCCGAAGATTTACAAGAGGTAAACATCAAAATACCGCTAGCTTTTGGAAATAGAAATTTTGTAGGATCCATTTTTGGAGGTTCTTTATTTTCGGCCACCGATCCTATTTTTATGATTCAACTGATGTGGATTTTGGGAAAAGAATATGTGGTTTGGGACAAAGCAGCAACTATCAATTACAAAAAACCAGCCTACGAAAATGCCTATTGTACTTTTAAGATAAGTAACCAACTATTGACACATATAAAGGAGGAGGTCTCCTTAAAAGGAGAACTAAATTTAGAATTCAAAACTAATATTTGTTCCAAGGATGGCATTGTTTTTTGCGAATTAGACAAGACCTTATACATTGCCACAAAAGCACATTATAAACAAAAAATGAAACAACGGAAATGACATCATTTATCCGAACAACTGCTACCCATTCAGATTTTATAAAATTAGTACAATTATTAGATGCTGATTTAAAAATTAGAGATGGAGAAGATCATGATTTCTACCAACAATTTAATAGTATAGAGCATCTAAACTATGTACTGCTAGCATACATAAAAGATGAAGTAGTTGGCTGTGCTGCTTTAAAAAAGTACAATGCTCAAACCTTCGAAATTAAACGCATGTATGTTTTAGAAACACACAGAGRAAAAGGAATAGCCTCTGATTTATTAAAGAATCTTGAAAAGTGGTCACAGGAACTGAAGATTTTTAATTGTGTGCTAGAAACAGGCATTAAACAACCAGAAGCCATTGCATTGTACCGTAAAAACAAGTATGTTCAAATTGATAATTATGGACAATATGCCKGACTACAGGCTTCTTTGTGTTTTCAAAAAAAGCTATAATCAGAAAATCGTCAGCACTATTTCTGCCCCTTGTTCTTGAATTGGAATTTATAGCGATACAGAAAACAGTGCAAGAAATATTTTAACTCAATTAAAAAAAAAAGAATAAGTTGACAGAACAATCAAATAGTTAAATGTTTCACAATAAACAGCCCCTGTTTTTGGGGTCTATTGAATTTTTGAAAATTAAAAAAAATCTCAACACACAACCTCTGGGGTAAGTCATAAAATCAGTAAAATCAAACACTGACCTAAACAACTGATTATTAATACATTGATTTATTATCGTTTTTTAGATAAAACACTTTTCTCTTCACCAAGTAAATCTAAACGCTTTCCTCTATACACTTTTATTTAATCCGTTTTATTCCTTAATAGACAGTCATGTCCTCCCCCTTTACCACTGACAATTATCAGTACCCGTGTCGGTAACTTAAGTTACTTTTGCTGTATAAATTTTCTAACTAAAGTAACGGAGTATGAACAAACTATTAAAGATTTTATTTTCCCCACGAACGACTCTRGGGTTATTARTAATTTTTGCGGTTGCAATGGGAGTTGCCACCTTTATCGAGAACTCCTATGATACAGAAACATCAAAAATTGTAGTCTATAATGCCTTATGGTTTGAGATTTTAATGGTTTTAATGGCCGTTAACTTTTTTGGARGTATTAAAAGGTATCAATTATTAACCTGGAAAAAAATGTCCGGTTTTGTATTTCATATCTCTTTTGTGATTATGATTATTGGAGCAGGAGTTACTCGCTATATAGGGTTTGAAGGAACGATGCATATACGTCAAGGATCTAGCACGGATTATATTGTAGGCAACAATACTTCTTTACAGATTAGAGCGACAGAAAACGGCACAAATATAAATAAAGATGTACCCGTTGGAATTAGTCTCCTGAGCGACAACTATTTTGATACGGACATTTCATTACCATCAGGAAACGATATAGAAATTAAATTTAACCGTCACCTAAAAAATGCACAAGAAACTTTTGTACAAGGAGAAGTTGGAGGTTTTTCTATGATTGAAATCTCGATAAGTGATGATGGTGGACATAATCACAAAATTTCATTAAGAGACGGAGAAGTAAAGATAATGCACAACACACCTGTAGCATTTAATAATACACAATACCCAGGATCGGTTTCTATCACAGGAAAACCTGGGGATTTAAAAATTAGCTATAAAGGAGAAATTCTTGTTGCTACTATGCCTGCATCAGTAAAAAACACAATTCTAAAGGACAGTTTAGGAAGTTTTGCTCGCATGAACACGTACCAACCACAAGGGGCAGGTATGTCCTTGGTTCTGACAAAAGCATCCGTAAACAATGTAATTAAATATGTTGCAGGTACTAATGGTCAAAACGGAGCTGACGCCTTAATATTAGATGTTACTCACCTTGGAAAAACACAAGAAGTGACTATTTTAGGAGGTAAAGGATATATAAATAACTATGTGAACGTAGACATAGCCGGAGCTACTTTAAAATTAGCTTATGGTGTGGAGAAAATCAAATTACCTTTCTCTATTCAATTGAATAAATTTGAATTGKACCGTTATGCTGGATCTATGAGTCCATCGTCGTACGCAAGTCAGGTTACTTTAATAGACCCTGCTGCTGGTGTTCGTAAGAATCATAGAATTTTCATGAACAACGTATTGGATTATAAAGGATACAGGTTCTTTCAATCGTCTTATGATAAAGATGAATTAGGAACTGTTTTATCAGTGAATTTCGATTTCTGGGGAACTTGGATTACCTATTTCGCTTATACCTTAATGATCCTTGGATTTATTTGGACTTTATTTAATAAAAACTCAAGATACTGGGAATTAATGGGGAAAATTAAGGTACTTAGAGATAAGAGAAACGCCATGTCTTTAATAATTATTGGACTGCTTATGAGTGGTACAATGATGGCACAAGACGGACACACTCAAAATGATGGTCATAATCACGCACCACAGCAAACTCAGTTTTCTGTAAGCATAGATCATGCGAATGAGTTTGGAATGTTAATTTCTCAAACCTACGATGGTCGCTTTGCACCGATACATACCATTGCTGTAGATGTGATTCATAAAATGACTAAAAAGGATTTTGTAGAAATAGAAGGACGTGGAAAAGTAACAGCCATTCAACTATTTTTAGACATGCCTTTAAATCCTGGTTTTTGGAAAAAACAAAACTTGATACATGTAAGCGATAAATCTGTAACCGATTTAATAAATGCTTCAGGAAAACTAGTTCCTTTTAATGCCTTTTTTGACGAGAAAGGAGCTTATAAATTACAATCTTACGCAGAGGAAAGTTTTAGAAAACCAGACTCACAACGCAATAAATTTGACAAAGAAATCATCAAAATTAATGAGCGATTAGAAATTTTTATGATGACCTATCAAGGGCATATGATCGATATTTTCCCTATACAAAATTCTGAAAACAACAAGTGGATTAGCTGGGACGATAAATTAGCAAGAACGGAATTACAAGGAAGTATTCGTATTATAAACGACGACTTGCAATTACCAACATTAAGCTATTCTAACATTATGCGTAGTTACTTTATGGCTTTAATTGAAGCTTCTAGAACCGCAGATTACAGCAAAGCAGATAAAATATTAGGCTATATCAAAAGCATCCAAAGACAATCTGATACCGTGGATTTAATTCCATCAGAGGCGAAAGTAAAAAGAGAAATTGCGTATAATAACTCTAACATTTTCATCAAACTTAAAAACATATATAGCATATTAGCTCTTGTGTTGTTGGTATTAGCATTTATCGATAATATCCGCGAGAAAAAGAGCAAGTTTGTAACTATATTTATGAATATAGCTATTGCTTTATTAGCAGCAGCGTTTTTATACCACACTTATGGTATGGGAATGCGTTGGTACCTTGCTGGACACGCTCCATGGTCTAACGGATACGAAGCCTTAGTTTTAATTTCTTGGTCTAGTTTATTTGCAGGATTTTGTTTCATGCGCTATTCAAAAATCACTTTGGCAGCTACCGCATTATTAGCATTCTTTACCTTAATGACAGCGAGTCATAGTAGTTACGATCCACAGTTGACTAATTTAGTACCTGTACTAAAATCGTACTGGTTAATTATCCACGTGGCTATCTTAACTATTAGTTATGGTTTCCTTGGATTGGGATTAATATTAGGGATATTTAACATGATTATTTATGTAGTAAAAACACCTAAAAGTGCAGAGCGCCTATCTTTAGTATCTAAAGAATTGACTTATATAAACGAGATGAATTTAACCATAGGATTGTTTTTAGCTACCATAGGAACCTTTTTAGGAGGTGTATGGGCTAATGAGTCATGGGGACGTTATTGGGGATGGGATTCTAAAGAAACTTGGGCCTTGGTAATTACCGTAGTGTACACTATTATCTTACACTTTAGATTGGCTCCCAAATTAAAAGGAGAGTTTATATTTAACGTAGCATCTATCTTTGGATTTGGTTCTGTATTAATGACATTTATTGGAGTAAATTATTACTTCACTAAAGGAATGCACAGTTATGGTGGTGGTAGTACTCCTAACTTCCCAATGTGGGCTTGGGCTAGTCTTGCATGTTTAGTAGCACTAATTGTAGCTGCAGGAATTAAAGAGGCGAAGTACAGAAAAAGCATCGATAAAAATTAAGTAAACATAAACCCCACGTAATACAAATTAAACCCCAGAGTGATTTTTCACTCTGGGGTTTTTTCTTTCTAAACTACCTGACTGATAGAGATGAAAAACAAGAAACAAGAGCTAAGAAACAAGACGTAGGAAGTAGGACTTAGCATTTTTTGTAAAGAATAACTCGGATAGGATCAACGTCAGTTCGAGAGGGGAGTTTTAATAAAATTAAAACCAGTGGCAGTGATGACATTCAGTAAAATGTTAGAGGTATTGAAAAAGTAAGCTTAGTAATATTGCTAATTTCAAATCGAAGCCTGTCTTTTATGCAGTATATATGTTCAAAAGCTGYGARRKWCAGGWKCGACCTTWKGAGMRMCGCACAGTTTTGAACATGGTTTTTAATAAGGCT
>NVSD01000138.1 GCA_002401105.1 Flavobacteriaceae bacterium
TTTTGGATTATTGTTGGGGCGAATGCAATTCGCCCTTACCGTAGATATCGGGGCGAATGCAATTCGCCCTTACTTGGATAGTACCACGTATTGGTATCCGTCTTTACTCGGAGATATTTGGGGATTGGGTTTAGCTTTTAAGAAGGAAGGTATGTAAAGGGAGACGCAAGGCATTGCGTCTGTACGGAGCATTGCTTCGCTAAAAAAAATATAAATATTAAAAAGGTCGCCTTTCGGCGACCTTATATTTTATCTTATTTAATACATTTTGCATCATTTAACAAAATCCTTCTTTACATCCTACTTTGATAGGTGTATAAATCGTAATATCGTCCTTCTGCTTTTATTAATTCTTCATGTTTTCCTCTCTCCACAATGTTTCCATCTTCTATTACAAGAATTTGGTCCGCTTGCTGAATGGTCGTTAATCTGTGAGCAATAACAAATGTAGTTCTGTTTTTCATCAGGATGCCTAAACTCTTTTGAATATAGGATTCACTTTCTGTATCTAAATTAGAAGTAGCCTCATCTAAAATTATAATTTTAGGATCCGCTAATAATGCCCGTGCTATAGAAATTCGCTGACGTTGCCCTCCAGATAATTTAACACCACGTTCTCCAATTACTGTTTCTAATCCTTCTTCAAATTTATCAGTAAACTCACTTACATACGCCCCTTTTACAGCTTCTTGTAGTTTCTCTTCTGAAGCGCTTGGATTGGCAAATAGTATATTCTCTTTAATAGTTCCTTCGTATAAAAAATCATCTTGTAATACGACCCCTAACCTACTCCTAAAACTATTTAGGTTTACGGTAGACAAATCCAATCCGTCTAGTGTAATTGTTCCTTTAACAGGATTCAAAAACGTAGCTACAAGTCCAGCTATTGTAGATTTTCCAGATCCGGAAGAACCAACTAGTGCAGTCACCGTTCCTTTAGGTGCCTCAAAAGAAATATCGTGTAATACTTCCTTATTATTTTCATAACTAAAGGATACATTTTTAAATTTCACATCTCCAGAGACATCTTTTAAAACAACTTTTCTAATAGATGGATCATTTTCCTCTTTCATTTGCATCAATTCTTCTGTCCTATCTAGACCTGCTAAAGCTTCTGTTAATTGACTCCCAATATTACTCATTTGAACAATTGGAGCAATCATAAAACCTAATAGTAGTGTAAACTTAAGAAAATCACCTAATGTCATGGTGCCCTCCATCATGTAATACCCTCCAATTCCCATAATTCCAGCAGAAGCCAATCCTAATAAAAAAGTAGAAGAACTTGTAATAATAGCGGTGGCTATTAAGCTCTTTTTAACATTAATAAATAAACGAAGAACTCCTTCTTCAAAATTAGCATTCTCTTGATCTTCGGCATTAAATCCTTTTATGACTCTGATTCCATTCAATGTTTCGGTTAATCTTCCTGTAACTTCGGCGTTTAATTTCCCTCTTGCTCTGAAAATAGGACGTATCACTTTAAATGCTTTAAGTGCCACCACAGCAAATACCGCTACTGGCAACAACACAAAYAATGTCATTAATGCATTTATTTTTATTAAAATAACTAATGAAACTACGGCTGTAAATGTACCTCCGACTAATTGAACCAGTCCTGTCCCTACAAGATTACGGACCCCTTCAACATCTGTCATCACTCTAGAGACTAAAGCTCCAGACTTATTGTTATCAAAAAAGCTGATGGGTAATTTCATCAATTTCTGCTGTACTTTTGCCCTTAATTGCGAAATTAACCGCTGCGCTTCCACGCTAAGTAAATGCGTRATTGCAAAGGARCTCAAGGCCTGAATTAAGATAGCTGTACATACAAAAACCAATAAATTTATTAAGGATTGCATGTCTTGTGATGGTATTACATCATCTATTAAATCCTTACTTGCCAATGGCAAYACCAACCCCGATAAACTTCTGATTACTATCAATATCAATCCTATAGAGAGGATTTTTCTTCTTGGCCATATAAACTCTTTAAATGCCCAGATAAATGAAACTTTATTTTTTTCCATGGGTCAAAGGTAGGATAAATAGTTGTGAGTGGTCAGTGAAAAGTGTTAAGTTGAAAGTTAAAAAAAGTTGTGTCAATGAAGACTTGAAAATTTACCTCATATAAATTTAATTTTAAAAAAATCATTCAATCGACACAACCTAAACACTCTTAAAACAAATAAACTCTCATAACAGAAATCAACTCCTTTTTTTAAAAGAGTCAACATACAATCAAAAGTATGAATGCACACTATAGCAATTTGACTCTAAGGTACATTATTTATGCATATAGGAGATACTAATTACAAAAATAAACCCCCATAATAAACACCTAAAACACTAATTATAAGTAATAAAGAATTTCTGTTTATAAAAACCTACTAACAATGGTTACTTTTTTATTTATCTATTTTAATAGTCTTAACAGTCCCTATCTCAACATCATTAGGTCTATCATCACTTTTATCGTAACTTTTATTATTCTCCAAGCCTATTTAAAATAAGAAAAGGCTGCTGAAAATATTTTTCTCAACAGCCTTTTTTATTAAATACGAAATCTCTTAATTCAGTACTTCTGGATTTAAAATAACAAACTCTGTACGTCTATTCAACTGATGCATTGTTTCTGAACATTTTACTCCATTTGAACAGTTATTTACTAGTATATTTTCTCCGTAGCCTTTTCCTGAAATCCTATCCGAAGAAATACCGTGATTTGTAATATACTTTACTGTAGATAACGCTCTACGAGATGATAGTTTAATATTATAAATATCGTTCCCTCTAGCATCCGTATGAGAACCTGACTCAATAATTAATGTCGGATATTTTTTCATTACAGCGATCACTTTATTTAATTCAAAAGCTGCGTCTCTTCTAATTTTCGCATCATCAAAATCAAAATAAATAGGCTTTATGTTGACCATTAGCTTATCTCCAACATTTACAAACTCGTCCATTTCTAAACTTAAATTAACAACTATTCCGTGTTTATCCGAAGCTGAAAAATATTTCTCTGCCATTTGATAAGGGGCTTTCTCTGCAGTTAGGTGATATTGTTTTTTACAAGCTATGGTAAAACGATACTCCCCTAAACTATCGACCTTTACTTGATCTAATGTAGCTCCATCCTCTCCTCTTAAAGTGATTAAAGCACCTGCTACTGGTTTAAGAGACCTTTTATCTATCACTTTACCTTTTACATATTGTTCACACAATATTACAACAGGTGGAATTTGCTCAAAATAGTAAATATCGTCATTCCCTTTTCCTCCAGTTCTATTACTAGAAAAATATCCAGATTTCAATGCTGTTTTTTCATTTGTTTGAATAAACGAGAAATCATCTGCCTGACTGTTTAATGGAGCTCCTAGATTTATAATATTTTCAAAACCACTCGCTGTAATTTCTGCTTTGTAAATATCCAAACCTCCTATATTATTCTGATGACCATTTGACGAAAAATAAAATTCATCATTATTAATCCCTGGAAACATTTCTTTGCTAGAAGTATTAATTCCTTCTCCTAAATTGACAGGTTCTCCATAAATTCCATCTTCTAAAATAGCTACTTTCCATATATCAGTTTCACCAATACCTCCGGGCATATCCGACGTGAAATACAATATAGTTTCATCCTTATTAAGGGCTGGATGGCCTACAGAGAAACTATCGTTATTAAATGGTAATTCTTCCAAGTTWTCCCAATTACTATCTTCTCCTAATGTTGCTTTAAATATTTTAAGATTGTTCCACCCTTTTTTATCACGTCGTTTTTTTCCTTTTAATATATTATTTCTTGTAAAATAAACGGTTTTTCCATCAGAAGAAAACACGGCATTTGACTCGTGCATACTCGAATTAATCTTACTAGATAAGGGCCCTAATTCCCCGACAAGAGAATCTTTAACCATCGTACCTTGGAATAAATTCAAATAAGGCTCGTTATTTGTTTTCCATTTTTTTCCACCTCCCTTTGAAGATGCAAATACAGCTTTTCCATCTGCTGTTAATGAAAGTCCAAAATCGGAGTATTTAGTGTTGGTTGATAAATTTCTAATATCATATTCAAGGTTTTCACTTTCCTGTCCAAGCATTACGGTACAAAATAATGCTGTAAGATAAAGGGTTATTTTTATTTTCATAATTGTTTTTTTTAAAAGAATCTTGGGCTACGAATTTCTGACCTGCGTACATCATATAACAACATAATTTCGTGAGAGCCATTATTAAATTCTCCAAAGTCACTAAGCGTATAATCATAAGCATACCCTAATCGAAGATCCGGATTGAGATTAAATCCAATCATCGCACTAACGGAATCATCTAACCTATATGAAACTCCTAGTTCCAATTTGTCACTWATTAATGCATTTRATGACAAATCGATTGATACTGGAGCTCCAACAGCTGCTTTTATTAATGTTGATGGTTTTAAATCTAAATTTTCATTGAGTTCAAACACATACCCCGTTGTTAAAAAATAATGTGCCGTCTCACTTGCATTACTTGTATACCCTTTTTTAGTTTTATAATATTTAGACTTTAAAATATTGGGCACTGATAGTCCAAGGTAATAGTTTTGAGTATAATAAAACATACCGACTCCAAAATTTGGAGAAAACCGATTTGCTTCTGAATTATTCAACAACTGATCTTCTGGATTTAATGTTAAGAGCAAGGATCTATTAATCACATGAGAAGTAGCCCCTGCTTTTAGACCAAAGGCTAATTTCCCTTCTGTAGAAGTATTTAAGGTATACGAAAAATCCACATATGCGTTGGTTTCTTTAACAGGACCTAATTGATCATATACAATAGAGACTCCCATACCTACATTTTTTTTAAATGGTGAATGAATGGAAAAAGTGGCCGTTTCTGGTGCTCCTTCAATTCCAACCCATTGGGTCCTCCCTAGCATATTTAAAGACAGAGTTCCTCTTGCCCCAGCATAAGCAGGATTCATAACATTCATATGATACATATATTGTGTAGCCTGAATATCTTGCTGACTGTAAAGGACACTACCAAACATGAGTAATATCCCTAAACTTATTTTTATAATTTTCATTTCAATTTTTCTTTCAATTTTCTTTTAGCTTCTTCTCTTAATAGGTAACATATAACCAACTGAACTTAGGTTTCGTAATACCATCATTGTAGTCTAATACGAAGTAATAAGTCCCTGAAGTCACAATTTTATTAGAATTAAGTGTCAATCTTCCTTGTGATTTCCCATCCCACCATTGTGGCTCAAGATGAGGGTTACCATTGTGTTTGTAGTCAAACACTTTAATACCCCATTGGTTGTAAATGCTCATTTTAAAGTTAGGATATCTATTTTGAATACTTCCTATTTTGAATACATCATTCACTCCATCATTATTTGGTGTAAAGGCTGTTGGAATTTCAAAATTGGATATTTCCTCATTTACTTTGTCAATAATTGCTTGTAATTCTTCCAAAGTTGTTGGTTGAGGATCTGCATTTGCAATCGCCTCTTCGTAATCCGACTCATTCAAAGGAATTAAGCCTGTAATTCCAACTTCTTCCAAATCTTCGACCGAAGGTTCCCCGTCCGCTGGAGCATCTGCACTTTCAATCAATAAAATCAATGCGTTTACCCTATCTATCATATCTTGTACTTCTTCCACAGTTGCTGGTGACGAGAGCAAATCTGGATTAGCATCAATATAGTTGTTATAATACTCTTCATATTCTTCTACAACTCCTGTAAYTCCTKYAATTGATTCCAATTGTTCTGTTGTAACTACAGATGGTTCTGTATCTGGATYATCRCCTTCGTTTCCGATTTGAGTTAACACATTCAMGGATTCGTTTACAGYATCAATCATAGCTTGAACTTCCTCCACTGTTGCAGGTGATGAGAACAAGTCTGGGTTATCATCGATATATTTACGATAGTCATCCTCATTATCTTCTTCAACTCCTGTGATTCCTGTAATTGATTCCAATTGTTCTGTTGTAACTACAGATGGTTCTGTATCTGGATTATCACCTTCGTTTCCGATTTGCGTTAAAACATTCACGGATTCGTTTACAGCATCAATCATAGCCTGAACTTCCTCCACAGTTGCAGGTGATGAGAACAAGTCTGGGTTATCATCGATATAGTTACGATAGTCATCCTCGTTATCTTCTTCAACTCCTGTAATTCCAGTAATTGATTCCAATTGCTCTGTTGTAACTACAGATGGTTCTGTATCTGGATTATCGCCTTCGTTTCCGATTTGTGTTAAGACATTATCATCTACAAAATTGATAGTTGCTGTGCTGCTAACTTCAACACCATTTATATAAGCCGTATAAATAACTTCTTCAGTAGTATCGTTGCTTACAGTAAACGTATAAGTTCCATCACCATTATCAATAACATCTGATATTGAATTTGAGCCGGCAGCATCACTTGTTAAGCTAACTATTTCGCCTCCAGATGAAATAACATTCCCATAAGTATCTGCTAAGGTCACTGTAATAGTTGCTATTGCCGAACCATCGCTTATAACAATAGTTTCATCCGAAACTACGGTTGTATTTTCGTTGGTAACATCAACATTTTCATTATCAGCTGTAAATACTGCTTCTCCAGTGTTTGTAATTGGAACACCATCTATAAAGGCCGTATAAATAACCGTTTCTGCAATGGTATTTGTAGCAGTAATAGTGTACGTTCCATCTCCATTATCAACAACTTCCGTAATCATTTCTTCTCCTGTAGCATTACTAACTAACGTAATATTTGCTCCTCCAATAGGTATTAAATTACCTCCATGATCCGCTAAAGCAACTGTAATGGTACTCGTTGATATACCATCCGCTACAACAGGACCTGTTGCAATTACGGTAGTGTTTCCATTTGTAGAATCTACACCTCCATTTGTAAAGCTGATTGTATTTGGTGTTAATACTGGTACCGCAGTATCTGCTACATTGTCTCCAGTGGTATCCACCATTGCTGTAAAGGTTACTAACTCTACTACATCGTTGGTTACCGTTGCAATGAATTGTCCATTGGTATTCGTTACTCCGCTTACTGTATAGTTTATAGCTCCAGTTGCATCGTCTGTGATTTCCACATAAACTCCCGCGACTCCATTGCCTGATGTATCAAATATGGTAACGATAACTTCTCCTGAATCAGTTCCGTCTATGGTTCCTGAAACATCCGTGGCTGTGATATTTGTTGTCGTGTCATCCACTGCTGGATCCACTGTAACATCTACACCTCCATTTGTAAAGCTGATTGTATTTGGTGTTAATACTGGAACTGCTGTATCTGCTACACTGTCTCCAGTTGTATCAACTTTCGCTGTAAAGGTTACTAACTCWACTWYATCGTTGGTTACCGTTGCAATGAATTGTCCATTAGCATCCGTAACTCCACTTGCTGTATAGTTTATAGCTCCAGTTGCATCGTCTGTGATTTCTACATA
>NVSD01000139.1 GCA_002401105.1 Flavobacteriaceae bacterium
TAAAATTACGTATCACTTCAGCATGATTGTCAAAAATCATTTTAAAGTTCTTTTCTTCACAAACTGAGTTTTCTTTTGCCATTAATATCAACTACGTTATTTTTTCAAATCTAATTAAATATTTCCTGTGTTTAAAATATTCAGTGCTCTTATTTTATCATTGTAGTATCACTAATACAACAACTATCTTTTTGCTTACCCTATTTATTTTTTAAATTTTATTCAGAAAAAAACTTTAAAAAATAAATAGGGTATCCTCACTTTTCATTGTTGTGTTATTGAATGCGACTATTTAAACCCACTAATTACTGGAAGATTTAATTCAAAGGTAGTGAAGTGCAAAAAGAAAATATACGATTCAATAAGAAGAAGGAGTTGAAGGCCATTAATTACAATCAATTTGTTGATGCCTTTGATGATGATAATAATTTAAATTAAAGTAAGAGATGAAAAAAGTAAGTATTTATGTAGTAATGTCTGTGCTATCCGTGGTGATGTTGTGCGCAGCTTGTTCTAAGGACGATGATACAAATGATGTAACTAAAACAGTAGATCCTGGTAATGATCCTAATTTTACAATTGTAGCTAATTCCGATGCTGGTTTTAAAAATTTGAATAGAAAAGTGATGGTRTTTAATATTCCAATCTATGCTTTCGAAGGAGTTGATGACGCAAAATTATTGCATGCCGCAAATGTGATGGCGCAGTATTTAGACAATGATGAAGATGGGGAAATAGACAATAGTACCATTTACAATTCCATCATTTCAAATAAAGCCTTTTTGTTTATGTGGAAAACAGAAGATGATATGGAAAAAATGGACACTTCTAATGGTGTTGAATTTGGTCAGGATTTAGGGTCTGACGAAACAAATATTGAATGGCATGGAAGTGGACATACAGGAAGTTTTGATGCTGCCTTAGAAGAAGTATGGCATATGATTACCAATGGAGGTCATGAAAGAGTCTATCCGGACGTTTTTGGTTCACAAACTGGTTCAGAAATTAGCAAAGCCATGAACATTGCTAGAGGTGGAAGTTTCCAGAACCCTCCCGCTGATTATCCAGCAGATGCTTGGTATACCTACGATGATGAAACCTGTGATTAYAATTGTCAAGTAGGGGAGTATTTATATTGGACATTGACCTCTATGTTAGGTGCTCAAGAAAATCGTTTGTTTGAAATAGGAAATGAATGGCGTTTAAATACCAGAGAATTAGTGAAAACTGGCGATCCTAAAGTGTTTTCAATTTTTACGAATCCTACTTATGTACTGCCTACCGTACTACCTGATGGAACTTATAAGCATTAATTAGTATTGCTGAAAAAGAACAGACAAAAGAAGATTTTTGTCTGTTCTTTTTAAAACAAAACATTTTTAATCTTGTAAGCAGCAATGGTTTAGGTGAAAAATTTATAAAATTCAGAATTAGAAGATTTAAGTATGCTTTTAGAGCGATGATACTTTTATTAAGAACAGCGCATAGTGTTATCAAGGATATTGCGGTAGGAACGGTTGCTTTTGCAGCACTTTTTGGAGTCATCATTTTTGAAAAAAAGATAATTTTAAAGTAAAAACGAATGATAAAAAAACATTTTTTGATTGGATTGATATTTATGGTAGTAGTATCCTCTTGTGTAAAAGAGAAACTCTATTCTGAATTGTCAGACCTTTATGGAACAGGGGTGATTGAAATTGGCACACACAATGTGAGTGGAAATATTGGAGAAATATTCTCTAAATATGTCTATACAACCGCCCCTAATGGTGGTAGGATTGAGGTATTTGGAACGTCTGGTGTATCGGATGATCAAATGATCTATGCTCGTGAAATTATAGAGCAGTACCTTACTAGTGATGGATTAATCTATAAACAAAAACACAAAGCTATTATTGCTAACTCATTAGCAAATAGGCGATCTGCCATAGTTTTCTGGGATTCAGAAAACCAGTATGAAGCCAACATAGATAAAGTTTCAGCAATAGGGTATAATGTACAAGACCTATATGCAACGGAAAGTTGGGGTTCTGGAAGGCGTGATGCTTCTTATGAGGAAATTTTACATTTAGTTCATAATTATGGTATAGCACCAACGCTATTTGAATATCAAAGTCGAATTCAAAARGCGAATGATGATGCAATAAAGAGTGGTTTGTGGAGCCCTTGGGGAGATTTACCCAAAGCAGATTTTGATGATGAGTACTTTGCAGCAGTAATGGATTGTTATTTAGGATTATGGGAAGACCAAGATGGTACTATGGGGGGGACATACAAGCCATCTTCTCGAGCAGAAATGAAAGATCAAGATCCTGTTGGCTATAAGCTCATATTAGATTTATTTGGAGAAATTGAACCTGTTAGAAAATAAAGAAATTAATACTATGAAATATATACTAATACTCCTAATACTTATTCCAAGCATCCTCTTCGCACAAGAAAAGAAGGATGAAAATAAGCGAATATACCTGTTGTTTGGAACATCACAAGGTTTGTCATTTATGAACAAAGAAGCAAATTCGAATACGACTAAAAAGACATTTGAAGTATCACCTGGGTATGCATTCTCTTATGGTGCAGGGATAAATATTACTTCAAAAAGCGGAAAATCATTTTCTGAGATTACAGTTAATTATCGTTCCCTCAGTAATGGTATTAAAAATATTGTAGATGTAAATGCTGAAAAAGGGTTTTCATCTAGAACCTCTTATGACCAATTTAATTATTTAACCCTCGATTACCGATATTCGAGATATGTAAAAACGATTGGGGAGCTTACTACTTTTTTCAGTCTAGGTATACAGTCTTCATACATTTTAAACGAAAAGAAAACGTTAAATTACGAAGATTCTAGCCAGGTTATAACAACCAAAGGAAAAGAATTCTCCGATGACTTTGTAATTTCAACCACACCTACTTTTTTGCTTTCGTATGGAGCTGAATTTAACAAAGGAATTCTGAATGTTGGAAGTAAATCTCGCTTGAGCATAGACTTTACTTATGATAGTTTTCTTCTTGGAATCGCGAGTTCTCCTTCCAATCAGTATTTTTCTACAATGATTAATTATAGAATAATGTTATAAGGACGATGATCCAATCTGTGATTACAATTGTCAAGTAGGAGAGTATCTATATTGGACATAGAACTCTATGTTAGGTGCTCAAGAAAATCGTTTGTTTGAAATAGGGATGAATGGCGCTTAAACACTAGAGAATTAGTAAAAATTGGAGACCCTACAGTGTTTTCAATTTTTACGAATCCTACTTATGTAATGCCGACAGTATTACCTGATGGTACTTATAAGCATTAAAATGGGCGGAGTATTTTAAGTGCTGCCTATAATGTATTGTAAAAAATGAGGTGTCTATTTATTTAAAATGGCACCTCATTTTTTTTGTTTAAAATTGTGCTGAAGTTGTTTTTTTATTGGCGCTAGTTCTTCAATAATATCAATAATTTGTGGCAGCGGGATTGATTCCAAAGTATCTGTAGGGGCTGCTAAAAAAAAGGCCTCATTATTAATTAATTCAGGTCCTTAAGTGTATTTTTTTTTATGGCTTATTCCAGGAGTTTTATGCCATAGCAATAGCTAGTTTTTTCCTAGAATTATTTTTAATCTTTTTATATCTCTCACTGGTTTTGTTTTTTTGTTTAACGGTATGCTAGCAAGCAAAAAAGCCCAAGGAGATAGGACCTTGGACTTTTAATTTACTTAACAACGACCGTTGAAGGTCGTTTTAAGAAGGGGTTAATCTATATTGTATTATAATTTAGTACTTCCTTTTCCTTTTTTAGCCGTATTATCAATACTTTTCAGGGAGTTTGGATCTGCGTATCCAGAACCTTCAAATACGTCTTTTGCCCAAGCTTGATGTAATTGATTCAACTCTTTAACAATCTCGGGATGTGTATCGGCATGGTTAATCTCTTCAGGATTTTCGTCTTCTAAATTTGCCAAATAATATATAGGCATCACGAATTCTTTTTCAGGATGTGTGGAATGTTTGCCCGTAGTATCGTGTCCTTTATATATTAATTTCCAGTTTCCTTTTCTAACAGCCCACATCTCCTGCCACATCCAATGTAGTACTTCATGTGGTGATGGGGCATCTTTAGATTTAATAACTTCCACAATGCTTTTTCCATCCAATTTATTTTTAGGGATTGGGATATTTAGTATTTCACAAATGGTTGGTAAAATATCTAAATTCACAATGGCTTGATCTCTAGAGACTCCTTTGGGGAATAATTTAGGGTAACTTATAATTGCTGGTACGCGCAAACCTCCTTCGAAGAAACTGCCTTTTGCACCGCGCCATTTTCCGGTATATCCACCACCTCCATTACCACCATAACTAACATCCCAATTGTAATAATCTTCCGTAGAATGTCCATTGTCACTCATGTAGATTATAAGGGTATTCTCTCTTAATCCCAAGGCATCTAATTTATCCAATACTTGTCCTATACGGTTGTCTACAGTTGTAATCATTGGGGCATAAGAGCTTCTTGGCCATCCCAAATCCTTGTATTGATCTACAAAGGTTGAATCTGGTTGCTCTGGATAATGAGGTAAATTAAACGGGAGGTATAAAAAGAAGGGTTCGTTTTTGTTTTTCTCAATAAATTTATTGGCTTCGGCCACTTGCATGTCCGGAAAATACTTTCCATTTTCAAAAATTTCTTCCTTACCTCTATACAAATCATGAAACTGAGGTTTCTGCCATTTTGCATGTAAGAATTCATGTGTATAATAATCTATAAAACCACCTCTAAAACCGAAAAATTCATCAAAACCTTGGTCTAATGGGCCGTGATCTAGGGTCGCTCCTAAATGCCATTTTCCAAACAGTCCGGTGGTATACCCATAGTCCTTTAAATGTTCTGCAATGGTAATTTCTTTTAAATCCATGACTCTTCCTTCGGTGTCATTTGGATTACAGGAGGTCCATTGGTTTACACCACTACGTTGAGGTGCTCGTCCTGTTAAAAGAGAAGCCCTAGAAGGACAACAAACTGTATGTGCATAAGCTTGGGTGAACTTAACTCCTTGGGTGGCTAATTGGTCTAAAACGGGTGTTTTAATGTCTTCGGCACCATAACAACCAGCATCTAAAGTTCCTTGGTCATCCGTGTAAATCAATAATATATTGGGCTTTTTACTGTCTTCGTTGCTGTTTATTTTCTTTTCAGTTTCTTTATTTGAATGGCAAGAAAGTAAACTTACACTAAGTACTAAAAGGAGGGATTTAAAGATGGATTTTATGATGTTTTTCATTAAATGGGCGAATTAAAGATTGATGTGGTCAGAAAATTATTTTTTCTTTCTTTTTGATTTTTTGTACTCGTTATATGTAGCCATTCTTTCCTTCCCAATAGCATCTTTTATTTGTCTATTATAGATTGGGTTTATTTTTTTTATTGCTGCTTTTTTTGTGTCAGGATCTGATTTGTATTCTGTTCTTAAAGCAGCAGTTTTTAATTCTTTTTCAAGAAGAATCTTAAATACCTGAGACTTTTCAGTTTTTGTTAATTGTAAAACCTCCGTCAATTCTTCTGTACGTTGTTTAACAATGTTTTCTACTTTTGATTGTGCGTTTACAGCATACGTAAGAATTAATGCAACTAATAGAATAACCGTTTTTTTCATAATTAAGTTTTTAATTTGAGGATACAAATTTAAGGTGTTGAATAAGCAAACGCTCCATGGTTTATTTCAAATACTAACACAAATGTTTCAAAGTTGACTGTTGAGACATTGCTATCTTTATTTAGTGGTTATTTTAAAAACTGTTGCCATGGTATCAATCACTTTATTAGGCGTTAAAATTTGTAATCCTTCATCAGTTAAAGTCCATTCAATTTCTTTTTTAGAACCTAGTACTTCTATTTTTTCAATCTCTTTGGAGAATTTCTTTTTATTGAATGATTTTAAAACAATTGTTTTTCCCGCTTCAGGGATGCCTAACACGATTGCATAAATATTTTTTCCTTTTGTTGTATATCGAATGTCTTTATTCGAATATTTAATTTTAAGGAATTTTTTAGCATTTTTAAAATGTCCGTCCGGTTCTTTTGTCGGCCCTTCTCCAAAGGTGTACCAAGGTCTGGTAGCATAAATGGAYTCACCATATTTCCCAAGCCATTCACCCATATCTAGAAGRACGTTCTTTTGGTCTTCTAAAATGGTTCCATCKGCTTTTGGTGAAATATTGAGGAGTAAAACACCATTTTTACTTACAATATCTATCAATACRTGTAAAACATCTTTAGAAGGTTTGATTTTTAAATCTTTTGTATAGCACCAGCTTCCAGTACTTACCGTTTCATCGGTCATCCAAGATTTAGGTTCAATGCTGTTTTTTCTTGATTTTTCTAGATCGTCAACACTTACACTCAGTGGTAAATCGTCTTGTTTTCGAACGATTACTACTTCTTTATTTAGTTTTTTGGCTTCATTTAAGTAGTAAGCACAAAATTTCTTACGGTATGTTTCTGGGATTTGATCTAACCACGAATCGAACCAAATGATATCTGGTTGGTATTGGTCAATGACTTCCTTTAATTTCCCAAACCAAATATTTTCGTTCCATTCATCTTCTGGTACATTTCCATACAATAAGGCGAATTCAGGGTTGTTTTCGGCAGGAGGCATACCTTCAAATAGGGGATAGTGCGATTTGCTAAATTTTCTTGTATCACGTTTGTCTAAGGCAAATTCAGCGGCTTCTTTTCCTCTGTAGCGTTGCAATTGTTTTGAATGATGAAACGTTGTTATAAATTTTAAACCTTTAGCCTTAATTGTTTTTTCCAAGGCACCAGTAATATCTATTTTAGGGCCTTTGTTTTTAGAATTCCAAGGTGTTATTTTACTGTCCCACATAGAAAATCCATCGTGATGTTCAGCCACGGGGCCCGCAAATTTTGCGCCAGCTTTGTAAAATAAATCAGCCCATTCTTCGGCATTAAAATGTTCCCCTTTAAACATTGGAATAAAATCGTGGTATCCAAATTCTGAGGGGTGCCCATATGTTTTTACATGATACTTATAAACAGGACTCGTTGGAATGTGCATGTTTCTTGGGTACCATTCATCGAATTCTGCAGGCACAGAATAAACACCCCAATGGAAGTAAATTCCAAATTTAGCATCTTGAAACCAAGTAGGAGCTTCGTTGTGTTTTGCGAGTGATTCCCATGTGTTGTCATAGGTTTTAGTCGTTTTTTCTTGACGAGTGTTTGTATCAGAACAAGCAATAAAAAGGATGCTTAAAACCAGCAGACTTAATTTGTTGAATAAATTTTTCATAACTGTTTTTTAGTTTGCTTTTGGTGAATGGTTGGTTCTGTTGCGTCCTCTTTCTGCTTTTTTGTTTAATTCTGCAGGAGCAATATTAAAGAACGATTCCTTTAGTTTTTTATAGCTTGGTTGGGCGTCC
>NVSD01000140.1 GCA_002401105.1 Flavobacteriaceae bacterium
AGGGTTGGAATTAGATTTACGGACTTTTATATGTAGTTAAGTTTAACAAGTATTTGTCTTTTTTTTAAACCTAAAAATAGGAATCTAATAATAAAAGAGTATTTTTGATGGAAATAGTGAATATCTGAATGATGTTCCAAAATTATTATAAAAACTTCCCCCTAGTTTTTTTGTTCTCTGTTGCTTTTTAATCAAAGTAAGACATATAGGTATGTTTTAATTATATTAAAAGGTATGACTATGAGAAAAAGTTACTTTGAAGGAATTTCATGCGGAATAAAACCAAGTGTGAGAAATAAATATTTTAAATCTATTTTAGGGATATTTATTATTACGTTGTTATCTCCTGGTTTTTTAATAAAAGCAGCTTCTGTTAATTCTGACTTTCTGAAATTTCACCCAGGTACATCGCTAGATGAATCTGAAGTATTATCAGAATCGAAACTTCATGAAAAATCAATATTTATAGAAGGACAAGGGATATTTGCTTTCCTTGATATGTACGGTTCTAATAATTTATTAGAAGAGTCCTTCTCATACAATAGTACGTTTTCTTTAACGAAACTATCAGTCTCAAGTGCAACCTTATTATGTACGGACTCTCAAAATTTCGGTCCTGATTGTGATTTTGACGGTGATGGAATTATAAATTCGGTGGATTTAGACGATGATAATGATGGGATATTAGATATTGATGAATCTTTAGGAGGTGCTGAATCTGGTTTTTGTTCTTATATCTATCCTGATGACTTTGATTTTACCTCCTGTGGTGGCTCTCCTGATATYGTTACATCAGCAGGGAGGCATGGAGGTGGTGGGATTTCTGGTTTAACAGGGAGTGTTGCCGTAGGGTTTCACGATACTGAACTATGGAAAACAACTTATGTAACCAATATTGGTGGAGARTACACGCTAGGTTTTAAAACAAGATTATATKCCATTGATCCTATATACTGGGGWGGAGTTTCTAGTACGTCTCCYGGATTTATAGATGTGTATTTATCAAGTGATGGTTGTACRTTAGATCAACATATTGGAACTACACCAAATATAACTTCTACATCTTGGGTTGACATAAACTTAAATTTTACCGCAACTATTGATGCTGGATTTTTAGTTTTTGTTGGTGGAGATTACTGGGCTGGTAATGGGGTTATAACATTTAATTCCTATTTTTTAGTGGATGCCCTAAGTGTCGAAACTAATAACTTAGGATGTCCTGAATATGGGTTTCTTACAAAAGATAYTGATGGTGATGGTATTTTTGATCATTTTGATCTAGACTCAGACGGAGATGGCTGTCCAGATAGTGTGGAGGCAGGTATTGATACCACAAACCTAGTAGCCGCAGATGTAACCAATGGTAATGGAACAGATGATACTGATAACGAAATAATAAATATGGCAAATGCCGTATTTCCTAGTACAAACGTAGGAGATAATGGTTTCGAAAATACTATAGAAACAGTGGCAGAAAGCGGAATATATGATGGGGTGTATACTTATTCGGAAGTACTAGATGATACCATAAACAATTGCCCAGTAGACTGTGCTTCGATAAACAACTATGGAGAACACTGTGATTTTGACGGTGATGGAATTATAAATTCTGTGGATTTAGACGATGATAATGATGGGATATTAGATATTAATGAATGTCAAGAGATACTTATAGAAGAAAATTTTGGTACAGGTATAAGAACAACATCTCCTTTTACCGATTATCAATATATTAGTGCAGGTTACATTTTAGACGGGCAGTATGCTGTAGACTTTAACCCACATAATGGTAGGAGTGACTGGCACGATGCGGAAGATCATACTCAAGGCGATGTTTCCGGTCGTATGCTACTTATAAATGCTGATTTTGTTGCAGGTGAATTTTATAGAAATGATGGGATTACGGTGACAGCTAATGCTGATTATCGTTTTGAATCCTTTTTTGCGGCACTTGTTAAATTAAACCCAGCAATTTGTGGAGGTGATGGAGGGATTCCTATAAATTTAAAGTTTTTAATAGAGGATTCTGCCACAGGAAATGAATTAATTAGTGGAGTAACAGGAGATTATTTCGGAACTAATAGCTTAGAATGGAATTCATTTCAGCTAGATTTTAATACAGGGGCTATTACATCCATAAACTTGGTGTTATTAAACAATGGAAATGGAGGATGTGGAAATGACGTGGCAATTGACGATATTAGGTTTATAACCTTATCGCCATGTGATACTGATGAAGATGGTATTTTAGATAGTTTTGATACGGACTCAGACAATGATGATTGTAATGATGTAACTGAAGCAGGACATACAGACCCAGACTTAGATGGCGTTTTAGGTACTTCGCCTGTTGTTGTGGATGTGTTTGGAGTAGTACAATCGCAAGGAGGTTATACCAATACTTTAATGGGGGTAACACAAGCAACTCAAGTTACATTAATACCTTCCTTATCTGGTCAAACAGCCCAAACAGGTGCAATGGCTGATTTTACAGTGAGTGCAACCGCTTTAAAAGTGGGTTCATATTCAGGGGGGCTACCTAATTATACGATAAATGCAACTGAAGGCCTACGATACCAATGGCAAGTGGATGATGGAGGAGGTTTTGTAGATATTGTAAGCGATGGTTTATATGTAGGTGCAAATTCATCCACCTTAAGTATTTCGAACGTTCAAATAGCAATGGATTCGAACAACTATCGTGTCATGGTTAACCATATAGGAAATAAGTGTGCTCAAGATGAATCATTTCAATTATCGGTAATAGACGCTTGTGATCCTGATGCTTCAGGAAATACGGATACGGATAAGGACGGTATTTCGGATGTATGTGATATTGATGATGATAATGATGGAATATTAGATGTTGATGAATCAACAGTATCTTGCTCAGATTTATTATTGAACGGCGATTTTACGAGCAATGCATCTTGGACGTTTTCAGCGGAAGCTTCCTGGGCGAATGCACAAGCTGGGTATTTTATAGATACAGTGAAAAATAGGATGACATTTGAAGCCACTCATGGAGGGATTAGTACTGCTCATGCCGCTTTAGAAGAAACGGGTCAAATAGTAAATCAATTAGATTTTAATTTCGGATTCAACTAYGCTGRTTTAGATCAGCCAACTGAAATTCATGTAAATGGGGAGATGGTTCTTTTTATTGATATGGTTGATAGGGTAGGAGGTACTATATTTACGTATGCAAATGGTGCTACTGGTACTCCAAGTGCAATGCTTCCAAGTACATGGAAAGATTGGACTATGCTTCCTGTGCATATTGATTTTGCATCCTCAATAAATGTAACATCTTTAGATATCGTTGTAAAAGGATATGCAATGGATGTAGGTGGAACTAAAACAGATTTTGTGATTAGTGATATTAAATTATCCAATACTACAGGGTTTGGAAATGTTGATGCCAACGGTATTTATTGTCAGACTTTAGATGTCGACACCGACAATGATAATATACCCAATCACTTAGATCTAGACTCAGACAACGATGGTTGTCCAGATGCCWTAGAAGGARGYGATGGATTTACSTATGMTRATTTAGASTCGGATACWAGTTTGGGAGATGMWGTRGCAACTTCKGGARCTAATATTGGAGTKCCWACCATTACAAGTGATGGCRATGGGCAAACGATAGGAAGTGCAATAGATAATACTGTRCAAGCSACMGAATGTGATSCYTGTGATGCTACRAGTASMTTRTTTACRGAYAATGAYTTGGATGGYRTTGGAGATGCTTGTGATTTAGACGATGACAATGATGGGATATTAGATGTGGATGAATGCCCACCTGCTCCAGAAACATGGACGGCTATAAACTGGACTACACTTGGAGCCGATGCGAATACTGTTGCTTCTGCTTCTGGTCAAAYTTTTACCGATATMGGAACKACCTTAGGAATCGCGGATTTAGTAGGGGTGGATTTAACGTTAAAGTATACCCATAACGGTACTACCTCATGTAGTTGGGTTTCTCAAATGTATTTAAATAGGACTAAGGTTACAGGAACATTGGACCTTAATAGGATAGATGCCGCATTTACTGCCTATAATGGACTGTTGTCGGTATCTCTTAGTGATGGGAGATTAATTCGTTGGGGAGATTTAGGGACTGGATTGCAAGGRCAAGAATCAATTAYGATTGAACCTGCAAATCGGGGGGCAATAACTACTTCTCATTCCGGTGCTACGTTAGTATTAACAGATGATTCTTTATTTAATTCTGCTCCATTGGTTTGTTGGGAAATTATGAATGTAGGATATTCTACATGGGAATCTTCTGTGGAACTTACGGCTTCGTCTATTACTGTAAATGGTGGTCAGGGTACTATAGGGTATTTGGTAATTAGAAATAAATTACGTCCTTTCTGTGATACGGATGGAGATACCATTCCCGATTATTTTGACTTAGACAGTGATAACGATGGCTGTCCAGATGCGATAGAAGGAGCTGGAGATATTCAAAATTCGGATTTAGAGTTGGATACTAGTATCAATGGAACGGTAGATACAAACGGAATTCCTACACTCGTAGGAACAGGACAGACCATAGGAGGTTCTCAARATAATTTAGTRGTTTCTGTAGCTTCTATAGATGATCAATTAAATGTGCTGATTGGAGCGGATATTACATTCACTTCTGTCGCAACAGCAACAGCGGTTACAGATTTTACTACAGATCCAGATACCACAACTTCCGTAACTACAGGTTTCTTGTATCAATGGTATAAAAGTACGGATGATGGGCTTAGTTATATTGAAATWCCTGGAGCTACGGCAAGTACTTATAGTATTGCTAATGTAAGTACGGCTAATAATGGCTTGTATAAAGTAGCCATAACTCATGCGGACAGTTCTTGTCCAACGGAACAAACAGCTATTTTGAGTGTTTTACCTTGTGAATTAACAAGTACACTCTCTGCTATTGCAACGAGTCCTACAACTTGTAGCCCAGCAAATGATGGACAAATTACAATCAGTAACGGTGGTTTGTTTGTAAGTACAGAATATATAGTGACGTATAAAAAAGACGGAGGTACTGTCATTACGGTTATACCAAATCCTAGCACGGATGCAAGCGGTATTCTTGTTTTGATAGGTTTAAGTGTCGGTGATTATACAGAAATCACGGTAGAAAGTGCAACAGATGATACTTGTGCCGTTACTATAGCTGGAACTGTTTCAGTAGTAGAATTTCAAAATACGCTTTCCGTAACTATTTCGGATACAGAGGAGACATCTTTTGATGCGAACGATGGGACAATTACTATAATTCCATCGCTTGGATCTACGCCGTATATCAGTTCAATAAAACTAAAAAATACGGATAATGAATTATGGACATCCGAAACTACTTCAGGTTTAGTCCCTGGGGTATACGATGTTCTGGTGGCAGATGGCAACGGATGTACATTTGTTGATTCAATTGTTATTGAAGAAGTTCCTGCCTGTACCGTAGATGTTACCATAACATCGAGTATACCTGCAGTATTATGTTTTGGAGATGCGACTATTACCTTAACGGCAAATACGAGTATTCCAGCAGGATCATCGGCTACCAATCCATTAATTTATGTTTGGACAGACGGWACAGGAAATGAAATAGGAACRAGTTCAAGTGTAAGCGGATTGGRAGCAGGAACCTATAAAGTGGTTGTAAGTTCTACGGTAGGAGGTGTTTCMTGTGAAGGGGCTCAAGAGATWTTTAAAATAAMYCAACCATCAGCCATGCTAACGGCAACYATTTCKTCCAAGGATGTTATATCRGTWAGTCCAGGTACGGAAGGAGAAGTGAAYGTTGTCGCCTCAGGAGGAACACCAGAATATACGTATGCTTGGGTAGATAGTATAGGAACACCTATCGGAACCACGGCAAAAATAACAGGTTTAACGGAGGGGACATATTCCGTAATCGTGACGGATGCAAATGGTTGTGTAACAAGTTCATTATTTACCTCTATAGCAGCTCCAGGTTGTTTTAGTATCAATAATGATTCAGGAGATGTGGCCTTGGCTTGTAATGGGGACACGACAAATTTAGTAATTAGTTTAAATGAGGATTCAGGAAAYACCACTATTACTTGGACAAGTACAGATGCAGATTTAGCTGGAATTACAGTGGATGCATTAACYTTATCAGGAGTGGGAGTAGGAACTTATAAAGCGACGGTWRTAGACAATGTCTTAGGMTGTACCAAAACAACGACTYTAAATATAACCGAAAATGCAGCCTTGTCTGGATCTATAGATGTGGGACAAGTAGGCTGTAAAGGAGCAAAAACAGGAACCTTGGATTTAAGTATCTCGGGAGGAACCAATAGTTATACGTATCTATGGAGTTCTACAGATGTTGATTTAACAGGTTACACCACATCAAATCAAGATTTAATTGGAGTGCCAGCCGGATCTTATGCCGTATTGGTAACAGATGGAAATAACTGTAAAATAACAATTGAAGATGTGGTTGTAGAGCCAAATACAAACATTACGATTACCAGTATAGAGGTAGTAGATGAGTCTTGTTCAAACTGTGAAGATGGACAAATAACAGTAACCGCAGCAGGAGGAACGGGAGCTTATTTGTATAGCATAGATGCTGGAGATATAAAACAAGAAGAAAATATATTTGAGAATTTACTTCCAGGAGTATACACTGTTACTGTGTATGATGCCAATGGTTGTTTTGTGATTCAAGAGAATGTAACGATTATAGAAGATGTAGCACCAGATTACAAACCCGTAATCTATTCTGGAAATACGCAGATAGACAAAAAAGGAAACATAGATTTCGTTGTGTTAGTCGGAGAGTTGTTAGGTAATAATTCAGACGGAATAACACCGGTAGAACTTAGAATTATAAAGAACCTAAACGTGGTGTATTCTTTCGATACTTCTATAACTACTCAGGGAGGAAGAGTCGTAAATAATAGCGATTGGATTATAGACGAGAGTCATTCTTTTTATGTGAAATTAATTTACATAGGTAATGGTGGGATTTTTATAGGAGATACCGCAAGTCTTATAGGAATAAGTGCTCATTTAATAGCTCCTAATTCAGAGGGAGTATTCCCTATAACTGCCACTGTTAAATTTGGTTCTGGGGGAGAAGTGAGAGTAAATAATAATGTAGATAGAGAATTGATGAAATTTACTAAATAGAAAGATGCATTACACGGTATAGGTGCCTGTAGTTCAATGTGTTATGGTTTTTAGTTGTAAGGTTTTTTAAATAAAAGTCAGTAGGGTTGGAATTAGATTT
>NVSD01000141.1 GCA_002401105.1 Flavobacteriaceae bacterium
TTAATGAGGAACAATTAGCCTTTTTTAAAAAACAAGTTGCTAGCGAAGTGCCATTCGTTTTATTGGTTCATATCCCTATGTACGTACCTGATTGAAAAGGATGATTATTATATAACCAAACCTAAAAAGAATTTATTGTATTCAGGTTGTAGTACTTACTCTTTTCCCAATTATTATCCAAGACAACCTAGAAGTTTAGATGATTTACCAGATTCTATAGCTACAAAGGTTACACAGTATTTGATGAAACGTGTGGGAATTGAAAAATTTAAACAATTTAATCTTATTGGTGGACAAATTTTAGATGTTGATGAATATATAAAAAGAAATCCCAAATCGAAAGCCAAGATTTCATATTATTTATGTTTTTCATTTAGAGATTTAAAGAATGGAATAGGARTGTATTCATCCAAAATTCATCTAGATAAAAATGGAAATACGTTGAAGCATATTGATTTTCCAATAATAAAGAAAGGAACTATTCAAGAAAAAATAATCCCATTAAAATATATAAAATTAAAAGCAAAAGATAGAGGTTTCTTGAATGAGAAAACAGAAATTAAAATGACTTTCTCTTCCATAAATAATATTTTGATTTGGAAATTGATAAATGAAACAAATAATAGTGATTATACTTATCTAAAAGAGGAATTAATTTATAATGCACATAACGGAAATTTTATAAAGATAAATTCCTACAAAGGAGAATGGATAGATTAAATATCTATGCACAACAGCACCTAAGGTTCTGTCGCACCTGTTAAAACCTGAGCTGTTTTAAGACATTAAAAGCAGTCACTAAAAAACGTAAACACATGATATAAATATTTTTATTCTTATTCCAAATTTATAGCAAATATTGGCAGATGCGACATAATCACAATTAAACCACATAATAAACAATGAGTCATTGAAACAGAAAAGCCTTTAATAGAGCAGGAAAAAAATATAAACATTTTTTTATGAAAAAATTAATTTTAGGTATGTTTTTTGCTTTTGCTTTTGCTACTGTTATGTCGGTGAGTGCAAATTATTTAGATGAAAAAGTAAGCCCGATTATCATTGATTCAGCGGAAGTTGTTGTTGGTGAAGGAGCAAGTAAATGGAATGCTCTTGCTAGGGAAGGAGCCATAGAGTTAGCAGAGGATTAGGATGATAGAAGTACAACTGGAGAATTAATGATGATATATCAATCACTGTATTTTCATTGCATAGCTAACTAAATAGTAATATTAAATTACGACTAAAGACACTAATCTTTAGGCGTTTTAAATCTTTCTTATATGAAATTATTAAAATTATGTGTAATTGTAGCGTTTTTTCTAAATGTTACTTTTTCCTTTTCACAGACAAATTTTTCTGGGATTGTTAATTACGAGACAAGTATTAACGAAAGAAAAATGATTGATTATGTAAATGTAAAAAGAAAAAAAATTAAAAATAAACAGCTAATCAAAACTTTGGATAAAGTTTTTTTAAATACAAAATCAATAAAATCCACCTTGTTATTTTCTAATGGGGAAGGACTTTTTCATGTTGATGATAAAATTAGTATAAATGAAAAAGATCTTGCGGAGAAAATAATTAGAATTTTCTCTGGAGGTTCAAAAATCTATTATTATAATGATAGTACAAAAAATTATTTAATTAAAGATTGTGAGTCGGTTGGCGAATGTTTAATTTACGATAACACTCTCTTAGAGTGGGAGTTAACACAGGAGTCAAAAATAATAAATGGATATACTTCATATAAAGCAACAAGAAGGAAAGGAAAGGTAGTTGCATGGTACACACCGACTATACCCGTAAATTTTGGTCCCAAAGGAGAATTTGGATTGCCAGGTTTAATTTTGGAATTAGAAGTAGGCAAGGTGATCTTTAATGCAACAAAAATTGTGTTGAACCCAAAGAAACAACCAAAAGTTGAAAAACCAACAAACGGAAAATTAGTTTCAAAAGATGAATATAATAAAATTTTACAGAAGGCAAAAGAGAGTGTTTTTGGTAAAGGTAACTAAACGTAATTGGTAGATTTGTAATTACAAAGCTTAATTTTTTTTTATGATAAGAAATGTTTCCCTTATTTTTTTCTTAATGTTTACTGTTTTGATCTTTTCACAAAAAGTAATATTAAGTGGTGCTGTAAATGATAGCCTACAAAATCCCTTGCCCTATGCAAACGTTATTTCAAAACCTAAAGATGTTTCTAAGAATTTACAGTTTGCTACTACAGACAACGATGGATATTATAAGCTAGTTTTAGAAAAAGGAGATTCTATAACTATTAGCATTTCTTATTTGGGCTACAAGCCTATAAACTATTCGTTTATTGCGTTAAAAACAGCGCGGAAAGATTTTATATTGCAACAATCGTCGGAGCAGTTAAAAGAGGTGATTATAGAAATGCCAATAATTATAAAAGGAGATACCACTACTTTCAGGACAGAAAAATTTATAACTGGAACTGAAAGGAAATTAAAAGATGTATTAAAACAATTACCCGGAGTTGAAGTTAGTAAAAGTGGAAGAATTACTGTACAGGGTAAGAAAGTAACTCATATGTTAGTAGATGGTAAAAAGTTTTTTGGAGGCAACTCAAAATTAGCTGTTGAAAATATTCCTGCGAATGCTGTTGGTAATGTACAAGTAATAGATAATTACAACGAAGTAGCATTTTTAAAAGGTCTTACAGATTCTGATGACATGGCCATGAATATCCAACTAAAAGAAGATAAAAAACGGTTTGTTTTTGGAGATATCGAAGCTAGTAAAGGAAACAAAGACTTTTATAAGTTGAGTGCAAATTTGTTTTATTATTCACCTAAAACTAATATTAACTTCATAGGAAATTTAAATAATATAGGCGAGAAAACATTTACGTTTAAAGATTATTTAAGTTTTTCTGGTGGAATAAATGCTGTTTTTAAAGATGATTTTAATTGGAAAGGTGGAAATTTTACTCAGTTTTTAGAAAAAAAAGAAGTAGTAAAGAGCCAACAAAAATTTGCAGCCTTAAACATCTCTAAAACTACTTCTTCTTCATTAGATGTTGCTGGATATGCAATCTTTTCAAACTCAAATACCAATAGTTTTGTAGAAAACACTAATCAATACACTTCCTTTATAGAACAAAAGACAAATGCTACACATGTCGATAATTTATTAGGTATCGCTAATTTAAATATTGACTATACCCCAAGTAGTATAGAAAAATGGTATGTGAGAACACAACTTAAAAGGACAGACWRYARSRMTGRYRMNAACNNARGTTMTKTRRTWGAANACAMMKRCMAANNTAYTMKMGCAWYWARCAKGRAAKWRMKMGAAACGTATATAAATCAGAATATAGAATGGCATAAAAGTCTATCTGATAAACATACTTTTTCTAGTGTGTTAAGCTATGTTTACAATAAAAGTAACAGAAAGTCTTTTTGGACTACTCAAGATGCTATTTTAGAAGGTTTGATTCCCGTGGATAACAATCAGGATGTATTGCGGATCCATCAATTAAAAAATAGTAAAGAACAAAATATAAAWCTAGTTTTTAAACATTTTTGGGAGCTTAATAATAACAATCATATTTACACCACACTTGCAAATAAATTTTTGAGTGAAGATTTTTTGACGGTTGATAAGCAGTTGTTAGATAATGGCGCAATTAATAATTTTTATTCTAGTGGGTTTGGGAACACTATGAATTTTAAATTAAATGAATTCTTTTTTGGAGTTCACTATAAATTTAGGTCAGGTATTTTTACGGTTAAACAAGGTGTATATTTAAAAAATTACAACTGGGGTGTTTATAATCAGGAAAATATTAAAAGCAATAAATGGGTTGTACTTCCTGATTTTTCTGCAAAAATTAAGTTTAATAAATCTAGGAAACTTGAATTAGATTATAAGTTAAAAACGTCTTTCTCTGATGCAAGTAAATTAGCCAACAGATTTTATTTGCAATCGTATAATTCAGTTTTTAAAGGGAATGAAAATTTAGAAAACAATTTGTATCATAGCGCACGAATTTTATACAACAGATTTAGTTTATATAGAGGATTAATAATTTTTGCAAGTATAAAGTATAATAAACAAATAAGAGGATATAGGAATACAGTAGATTTTAATGATGTGAACCAATTTTTAACAGTAAAAATGTTTGACAATCCTTCTGAGGATATAAACGGAWATWTTTTTTTMKMKAAAAAAATAAAAAGTATAAAATATAAATTTGAAATTGGATTTGACAATTCTAAATACATTCAAGAAGTAAATAATACTGTGCTGACAAATACAAGTAAAAATTACAATTACGAAATTGGTATTGAAACATTCTTTGATAATTTTCCAACGATAGAGCTAGGGCTAAAAAGTAAAATCGGAAAATTTGTATCTAGTAGTAGTATCTCTAAATTTGTAACTATAGAGCCTTTTATTACGATAGACTATGACTTTTTAAATGGATTTAACTTTAATTTTGATTATCAACGTAATAATTATCAGAACAAAACATTTGGGCAAAAAAACATATATGAAATAGCCAATACATCGGTATCTTATAAAAAAGAAAATAGTGCTTGGACTTACAACATTACTGCACAAAACTTATTTAATGCTAAATTTAAACAGAGTAATCATTTTTCAGACTATTTAATTTCAGATACTAAAACATTTATATTACCAAGAATAGTCATGTTTTCTGTGGGGTATAATTTATAGAGGTTCTGATAAATTACAAATAATCATAAATAGTTTGTTTTAATTCTAAATTAACATAGTTGTTATGGAGGTTTATAATTATGAAAGACCACATAAATCAATAGGAAATATTGCGCCAATGCAATATGCAGATATTACGAAATTTAATAAAAGTCTATTCTAAACATCTCCTAAATTGGGGAAGATTACAATTGCATCTTTATTATCACCTACTTTAGCAACTTGACTATCCTCCTTTTTCTTTTGTTTACTACGGTACAGCTCCGTGTTATCTCCAAAAGGATTGTATCCTTGCTTTAATAGTTCAAGTATTTTCTTGCGGTAAACTGACAAAACAAACATCCGATCTTCTTTTGTTTTATACTTGTGAGCGTCTCCATAAAATGGTGTTATGCGTTTTAATCTTCCTGTTTCTGGATTTCGATAAGAAAAATACACATACCAGCGTTTCTGTAAATCACCATTTGCTGTGTAAACTTTGGGGTTAGAATAATTCATTTTCATTGACAAATCGTATGCAAAATCGTATGCACTTTCATTTTCAAAGGTAAGAATTTCGTTAAAATTAGACATAAAAACAACAGTTTAGAAAGCTGAACTGTTGTTTTATATTTACTTAAAAATAGTACCGGGGACTGGACTCCCTTCGACTTCGCTCAGGATAAACTTCTCGCCTAATTAAACACGAGTCTGTATTACATGAATTTTGGAGTGGAATTTATTTGAAAGATTGGCAAGAACCAGCGTCCGCCTCAGGCGGATAAATGAACTCAAAGTTGACCTAATTCTCAACCATTTTACTGGGCTCCCGCTATGCTAATTTTCAATATCGTATGCAAAAACGTATGCAGTTTTAGCTTTTGATTATTAATTATTTTGTTAATGCAATATATAAAAGCAATTGTTTTACACTAAAAATTCAACTTACAAATTATCTATTTTATTGGCTTCTTAAAAAATGGAATTCATCTAATTCTTTATATTTATCTTTAACAAACAAGATAGAAACCAAGACATCCAAATCCATTAAATACATATTCAAAAGTTTTACCTAAACAGAGAAAACATTTTTATGGTGCTGTTGCTTTATAAATAACAGCAGAAGAAGGTGAAGATATTTGATACTCACTTTCAGCCATTAAAAAAACAGATCCTCCTTTATCCAAAATCAATGTTGAATCCCCTTCAACAATAACTACCTCACCTTCTATTACTATCAGAATTTGGGCAGATTTTGCGTTGGACTTATACAAATCAGTCATTGAAAGTGTAATTTGACTTAGCTCAAAATCTGGTACAGGGCACTTATAAATTCTTTCCAAACAATCCTCTTGCATCTCTCCTAAAATAATAGTTGGAATTGTCTCTTCAAAATTCATGTGTTTTAGCAACTCAGGAACATCTACATGCTTAGGCGTTAAACCACCACGTAATACATTATCGGAATTAGCCATTAATTCCATATTTTGACCTTCCAGATACGCGTGAGGAATACCAGCATCTTGAAAAATGGCTTCTCCTTTATTTGCTTTGACAATATTGAAAAAATAAATAGAATAAATCCCCTTGTCTAAAACGGATGTATCAACTGCCATGTCTACAGCCTTAGCTGCCCAGTAATCGGGACTTGTTTTGTGTAACTTCCCTTCCTGATACAATGGCAATATTCGATCGACTAACGGCTGTAATAATTGATTGCTTTCTTCTACCGATTGTTCCATAACACATTTGTACAATCCAAAGAAGCCTTCTTCTTCAAAAACGGAAAGTAAATCAACAAATTCAGGTGTGTTTTTCAATCTCTCTGTCAATTGACTTTCAGCTAAAAACCCATGCAACAACCAAAATTCACTAAGAGCGACCATAATTTCAGGTTTATGATTATCGTCTTTATAATTTCTATTGGGAGCGTTCAAAGCAATTCCCTTTTCATTTTCATTCCTAAAGCCTTTTTCAGCTTCCAATTTAGTAGGATGTACTTGGATAGATAACATGTCATTTACATCCAACACTTTAAATAAAAACGGCAATCTCCCAAACTTTTCAGCTACATCAGTCCCTAAACTTTTAGAAAGATTTAAATTTAAATAAGCATCCAACGGTTGATTACCTTCTGGGGTGGACAATACAGAAGGTGCGTTTACATGAGCTCCCAACCAATATTCAGCATATTTCTCACCTTTAGATTCAATTCCTAACAAATTTGATATATATGTTGAACCACCCCAAGCATAATTTTGAAGTTCCCCTTGAAGGGTAAATAATTTTGACATCTCTATTCTATAATTAAATTTTATTTATTGCTTCGTGTTTTTATTTCCATACAAACAAAACCAGGATGTATAAGTATAAAAAAGGATTTCGGAACTCCCTACAAGATATCTATCYCTCACGTCGTTCCATATTATATTTATACAACTTAATTTGTTCTTCTGCTAAATCAATTAATGTAATTTCTTAATTTCAGCCACNAATGATGAAGGGCTCTGTCCAAAGTGTTTTTTAAAGCACGTACTAAAATATTTCGGATTGGAAAACCCTACAGAATA
>NVSD01000142.1 GCA_002401105.1 Flavobacteriaceae bacterium
CTAAAATCGATAATATTGTAAACGACATGGAAGAATCTTCAATTACCTTAATTGACCTTTTAGTAAAACACAAAAAATAAGAACATTATGAATAAAAGAACATCAGGAATTATAACAGCTATTGCAGGTGTTATTGCTCTGATTGGATTCTACTTCTTCGTTCGAATTTTGATGGAGGGAGATGAGACAATTGAGACAGATGCAGCTGTACAAGCTGCCATTGTAGATCCATTTATTAAATTTTCATTATGGATATTTTATATTATTGCAGGTGTTACTGTACTAATGTCTATATGGAGTTTAATTATGAATCCAGCAGCACTTAAAAAAGCGTTAATAGGAATAGTTGCAATGGCAGCTATAGCAGCCATTTCATATTCTATGGCTAACGGAGACGCAGTATTAGACACGTTCGGTACCGAATTAGAAGACGGTGCAGCAGGAACGATTTCAAGACTATCAGGAACCGGAATATGGTTCGCAATTATCTTAGGAGGAATTGGACTGCTAGGTTTTGCAGTTGACACTGTTAAATCATTAATAAAATAATCTATTATGGCAAGAAGAGAATTACCAGAAATTAATGCCGGTTCAATGGCAGACATTGCGTTCTTGCTTTTAATATTTTTCCTTGTAACTACTACAATGAATGTTGATTCAGGAATTTCACGTAAATTACCTGAACCACAACCAGCAGATTACGTACCGCCTATTATTAAGCAAAAAAACGTATTTGACATTGTAGTAAATCGTAACAATCAACTATTAATTGAAGGAGCTGACTTTATTAAAGTTAGTGAACTTAAGGATTTAGTTGTTGCTTTTATCGACAATGGAGGAGGCCTAGGAAATCCTATGAACGGACAGCCTTCTGCAGAGTGTGATTGGTGTAACGGTGCAAAAGATGAAGCCTCATCTGACCACCCTAACAAAGCAATTATTCAGTTACAGAGTGACCGTGGAACTTCATATGGAATGTATATMTCCGTTCAAAACGMGATAGAAKCWGCMTATRTAGAACTACGTAATAAATATKCTTTAAAAAAGTATCGCGTTAGCTATACTCAATTACAAAAGAATATGAAAGACGCTCAAGGAAGTGTTGCAAAAGCAGCTATTAAAGTGAAAATCGATGATGCTAAAAAGCATTATCCACAGATTATTGCTGAACCAGAACCTATTAAATAATTCAATATTATGAGTAAATTTAGAAAGAAGAAAAAAGGCCTTCCAGCCATTTCTACCGCATCGTTACCAGATATTGTATTTATGTTATTGTTCTTTTTTATGGTAACAACAGTAATGCGTGAGACTGAATTAAAAATCAATCCTCCCGTTTTACCTGCTGCTACAGAAGTAAAAAAGCTAGAACATAAAAGTTTAGTAAGTTCTATTTATGTGGGATCGTCTAAGAACAAGAATATTACTGGAGATAAGATCCAAGTAAATGATAAAATTATCAATTATACCGAAGTGCAAGCTTTTATCTTGTCCGAAAGAGCAGAACGTAAAGAGGATGAAGTTCCTTTTATGACAACCTCAATTAAAGCGGATAAAAATTCGAATGTAGGTACTATATTAGATATTAAAGAACAATTACGTGAAATTCAAGCATTAAAAATTAGTTTCTCTGTTACCAAAGGTGACGTGACAAAGAATTTTTAATCTCACATTGTTTGTACAAATTAAAAGGCGATCACATTGTGATCGCCTTTTTTTATTATAGGGATATTATTTAACATGAATCATTTCAAACTTGCTACCATGAAAAAATACACACTATTATTACTACTTGTTAATGGCTTTATTTTTTATGGTCAAGAAAGGAGTATGGATAGCATAAATCCACACTATTTAGAAGATCAGATATATACAAGTATCACCTATAATATTTTAAACAACAAACCTAAAGGAGTGAAACAAAATGGTTTTTCTGGTGGATTTTCATTTGGATTTATAAAGGACATTCCCTTAAACAAACAACGCAATTTTGGGATAGCCATTGGTATTGGCTATAACTTTAATGCCTATATTCAGAACATCAAATTTGAAGAAATAAACAACGTWGTAACCACTACTGTCGTAAGTAATTTTAAAAGCAATAGGTTTGCTGTAAATGCCATAGAGTTCCCTTTTGAAATAAGATGGAGGACATCCACTCCAACCGATTATAAATTTACCAGAATTTATATAGGCGGTAAATTAGGATATGCCTTTAATACGAGTAGTAAATTAAGTAATGATGATGGTGTTGTAAAGACAAAAAACATAGACGCATTTAATAAAATCCACTACGGATTAACCGCAGCCATCGGATATAGCACCTTTAACCTATATATATATTACGGACTTAAACCCATGTTTAACGATCTTACTATAGATGGTAAAGCATTAGATATTTCTGAAATTCAAATAGGCTTAAAATTTTACATACTATAAACTACGTACACTAAGAACTGTGTAAGTACTCCCACAAAATACCCAATTGTAACTTCTCTAACAGAATGTGTTCTCAAATACAACCTAGCGGATACTATAAAACCTCCTAGGGCAATCAACACAGCAATTAGTAGCAATAAGTTCAATGCATAATAATGACTTAAACAAATTACAAACGCTGTTAAGCCACCAATAGCAATGGTATGCATACTTATTTTCAACTTGATTAATAAAAATAAATAAGCAACCGCTAATGCAAATCCATATCCAAAGAAATAAATTGTCAAGCCCTCTACACTTTCCACTTTAGCAAGGATATTTCCAATACTTACCGAAATCCCCAAAAACATGATGGTAGGAAACTTACGTTCCTCCACTGTTTTCATAAAATAGTTTTGTATTACTTTTGATTTCTTAAATAAGCCCAATAGCAAAACAGGCAACACATAAGTTCCTACAAAAATGATAACTAAAATAAGATATACTTGATCCTTAGGAACAAAAGACGGTAAAAATATAAAATACAAGATAGTCCCTAGTATCGGAAAGACAACAGGATTCAACGCATAGGAAAGTAATTTAAGTCCACTTTTCATATTAAATTTTCTTACGTAAACGAGCTACAGGAATATCCAACTGTTCTCTATATTTAGCAATAGTTCTTCTGGCAATAGGATAACCTTTATCCTTTAGTGCTGCCGCTAATTTATCGTCTGTAAGCGGTTTCTTTTTACTTTCTTCAGCTATAATTGTTTCAAGAATTTTTTTGATTTCACGCGTACTTACATCTTCTCCTTGATCGTTTTTCATAGACTCAGAAAAGAATTCCTTAATCAACTTAGTGCCATAAGGTGTGGACACGTATTTACTATTCGCCACCCGTGAAACCGTAGATACATCCATCCCTATTACTTCCGCGATATCCTTCAAAATCATAGGTTTCAATTTACGTTCATCTCCAGATAAAAAATAGGCCTCTTGATGTTGCATAATGGCATTCATATTCAATAACAAGGTTTGTTGACGTTGCTTAATAGCTTCAATAAACCATTTTGCCGCATCTAGCTTCTGTTTGATAAACTGCACAGCATCCTTTTGTGATTTTGTAGCTTCTTTTGCATTTTTATAGCCCAACATCATGTTGTTATACTCACCTGAAACATGCAACTCTGGCGCATTTCTAGWRTTTAACACCAATTCCAACTCGTCTTCAACTATACGTATAGTGAAATCTGGAACAATTTGYTCWGCWATYTTATTKGCMCCTACATAGGCGCCTCCAGGTTTYGGRTTTAGTTTTTCTATTTCTAAAATGGCATCTCTCAATTGCTCCTCATCAATATCAAACTTATGCAATAATTTTTTATAATGTTTCTTAGCAAAGTGTTCAAACGACTGCTCCATAATAGCGATGGCCAATACTCTAGATGTATTCTCTTTTTTCCTTTTTAATTGGATCAACAGACAATCTCTTAAGTTTTGAGCGCCAACACCTGCAGGATCCAAACGCTGTACCACTTTAAGCATACGAACGACCACATCCTCTTCTGTGAAAATATTCTGCGTAAACGCCAAATCATCCAATATATCCACTATTTCTCTTCTGAGATAACCACTATCATCAATACTCCCTACTAAAAATTCTGCTATAATAGATTCTTCTTCGGTTAAACGGATGGTTTSTAATTGGTTTTTTAAATGTTGATTAAACGATAATCCAGCTGCATATGGAATCTGTCTATCCTCATCATCTGCAGAATAATTGTTAGCTTGGGTTTTATAATTTGGAATTTCGTCGTCGCTCAAATACTCGTCTATATTGATATCATCTGCTTCTATTTTCTCTGTCCCTTCGTCAAAATCATCTTGCTGAAACTCATCAAACTCATCAACTTCCTCTTTCCCACTATCCAGGGCTGGGTTTTCCTCCAATTCCTGTTTGATGCGTTGTTCAAAAGCCTGTGTAGGCAACTGAATCAACTTCATCAGCTGAATTTGCTGAGGCGACAATTTTTGTAATAACCTAAAATTTAAACTTTGCTTTAACATATTCAAATATAATAAAAGTACCGTTGTGAATGAACAAAAAAAAAGAGAAAAACACAAGTGTCTTTCTCTTTTTATCTATTTTCTCTATTTATTTTTTAAAAATCAGCATTCTGTGGAGTTCTTGGAAAAGGAATTACGTCTCTAATATTAGACATTCCAGTTACAAACAACACAAGACGTTCAAATCCAAGTCCAAATCCACTGTGTACAGCTGTTCCGAACTTACGAGTATCTAAATACCACCATAATTCTTTCTCATCTATATCTAACGCTTTCATTTTTTCTTGTAGCACATCTAAACGTTCTTCACGCTGCGACCCTCCAACAATCTCTCCAATACCAGGGAACAAAATATCCATGGCTCTCACCGTTTTTCCATCATCATTCAAACGCATATAAAACGCTTTAATCGTTGCTGGGTAATCGAACAAGATTACGGGACATTTAAAATGTTTTTCTACTAAGAAACGTTCGTGCTCGCTTTGTAGATCAACTCCCCATTCCGTAATTGGGAATTGGAATTTTTTCTTTTTATTAGGTTTACAATTTCTTAAAATCTCATAAGCTTCTGTATAAGAAACTCTCTTGAAATCATTTTCTGTAATAAACTGTAATTTCTCCATCAATGGCATATCACTACGCTGCGCTTGAGGTTTCGATTTCTCTTCTTGTAACAAACGATCCTGTAAAAATGTTAAATCATCCTTACAATGTTCCAATACATACGAAATTACCGACTTGATAAAATCTTCTCCCAAGTCCATATTATCATCCAAATCATTGAACGCAACTTCTGGTTCAATCATCCAAAACTCTGCCAAGTGACGTGTAGTATTTGAATTTTCAGCTCTAAAAGTAGGACCAAAAGTATACACTTTCCCTAATGCCATAGCATAGGTCTCAGCTTCTAATTGACCTGAAACTGTTAAATTAGTTTCTTTCCCGAAAAAATCCTTAGAATAATCGATAGAACCATCTTCTTTCAACGGTGCTTTATTTGTTTCGAACGTTGTTACTTTAAACATCTCCCCTGCTCCTTCTGCATCAGAACCTGTTACTAAAGGTGCGTGGAAATTATAGAATCCATTTTCCGTAAAATACTTATGAACCGCAAATGATAAGGCCGAACGCAATCGCATTACAGCACTAAAAGTATTAGTACGAATACGTAAATGTGCATTTTCWCKTAAAAAYTCTAAACTGTGTTTTTTAGGTTGAATTGGATATTCGTCCGCATTAGAATCTCCTAATATTTCCAAATTAGTGACTGCAATTTCTACTTTTTGACCTTTACCTAGACTTTCAATTAAAGTACCAGTAATTGCCACAGCAGCTCCTGTAGATATACGTTTTAAAATGGCTTCGTCCGTATTTTCAAAATCAACCACACATTGTATATTATTTATTGTTGAGCCATCATTCACCGCAATAAAACGATTACTTCTAAAGGTTCTAACCCATCCTTTTAAATACACTTCCTGTAAAATCTTGTCTGAACTCAAAAGTTCTGAAACGGTACTTCTCATTTTATTAAATTTTATGAACGGCAAATATAAGAAATGCACGTACTATTATATAATTTATTCATCATTTTGCAATTCAATTTCCTTGAATCACAGGTTTAAAGCAGCCTAGCGTACTAATTATCGTCTTCTTTTGCTAGAATTTCAACGGTTGGCTCTTTAAATGTTTTTTTGTTTGCAATGATACTCTCTAATGATAGTAACAAAGATGGTAATAATAATAGATTCGATAACATAGCAAATAGTAAGGTAATGGAAACCAATCCACCTAAAGCGATTGTTCCTCCAAAACTAGAAACCACAAATACTAAGAATCCAAAGAACAATACTATGGAAGTATAAAACATACTTACACCGGTTTCTCTTAAAGCATTGTACACCGAAACTTTTATACGCCAATTGTTGGCTTTTAATTCCTGTCTATATTTCGCTAAAAAATGAATGGTATCATCAACGGAAATCCCAAAAGCGATACTAAACACTAATATGGTAGATGGTTTTATAGGCACTCCTAAATACCCCATAAGTCCAGCCGTAATTAATAACGGGAAGATATTTGGTATTAAGGAAATTAATATCATTCGAAAAGAGCGGAACATAAAGGCCATAAACAACGCAATTAACAAAATCGCTAAGGACAATGAAAGCACTAAATTATTGATTAAATAATTAGTCCCTTTCAAGAAAATCAATGCCTTCCCTGTCATGGTAACATCGTACTTATCTTTAGGGAATTCTTTGGCAATTTTGTTTTTCAATTGTGCCTCTATCAATTCCATTTTATCCGTACCAGCATCCTTCATAAACGTTGTAATACGTGCATAACGACCGGTAGAATCTACATAGTTATTTAATAAATTAGAATTGCTTGTAGAGTTTTTCGTATAATTTAAAATAAAGTTTTTATCCTGTGATGTAGGTAATTGGTAATACTTAGGATTTCCATTATAGAAAGCCTGCTTGGTATATTTTATAACATCTACTACAGAGATAGGTCGGGACAATTGAGGAATTTCTTCAATTGTTTCACTCAAACGTTCCATACGTTTTAAAGTGCTCAGATTCATTACTCCTTTTTCCTTCTTCGTATCAATCAATACTTCAAAAGGTAAAATACCTCCAAATTCTTCTTCAAAGAATACAATATCATGATAAAAGTCTTTGTCCTTAGGCATAT
>NVSD01000143.1 GCA_002401105.1 Flavobacteriaceae bacterium
GAAATATGACATAATTATAATTGGTAGTGGTCCTGGTGGATATGTTACTGCAATTAGAGCTTCTCAACTTGGATTTAAAGTTGCAGTAGTAGAAAAAGAGAATTTAGGTGGTATTTGCCTAAACTGGGGATGTATTCCAACCAAAGCATTATTAAAAAGTGCTCAAGTTTATGATTATTTAAAGCATGTAGACCAATACGGACTAAAAGCAGAATCCATCGATAAAGATTTTACAGCTGTTGTAAAACGTAGTCGTGACGTTGCTGATGGTATGAGTAAAGGTGTTGCGTTTTTAATGAAAAAAAACAAAATCGATATTATTGACGGTTTTGGAAAAATAAAAACAGGAAAAAAAGTAGATGTAACTGATGCTGATGGTAAGGTTACTGAATACAGTGCAGACAATATTATTATCGCTACTGGAGCACGTTCTCGTGAGTTACCAAGTTTACCTCAAGATGGTAAAAAAGTAATTGGTTACCGTGAGGCATTAACATTGCCTAGCCAACCAAAATCGATGATTATTGTTGGTTCTGGAGCTATTGGAGTTGAGTTCGCTCATTTCTATAATACTATGGGAACGGAAGTAACTATCGTAGAATTTTTACCTAATGTAGTACCAGTTGAAGACATTGACGTATCAAAACAATTTGCGCGTTCATTTAARAAGTCTGGTATTAAAATAATGTTGAACTCTTCTGTAGAATCTGTAGATATTTCTGGAAAAGGTGTTAAAGCAACGGTAAAGACTAAGAAAGGTACGGAAGTATTAGAAGCAGACATTTTATTATCTGCAGTAGGTATCAAATCTAACATCGAAAACATTGGTTTAGAAGATGTAGGTATTGTTGTTGATAGAGATAAAATTTTAGTAAACGACTTTATGCAAACTAATATCCCTGGATATTATGCTATTGGTGATGTAGTACCTGGACCAGCATTGGCCCACGTTGCATCTGCAGAAGGAATTACTTGTGTAGAAAAATTAGCTGGTTTAGATACCGAAGCTATTGACTACGGAAATATCCCTGGTTGTACATACGCTACTCCAGAGATTGCAAGTGTAGGTATGACAGAAGCACAAGCGATTGAAAAAGGATACGAAATTAAAGTGGGTAAATTCCCTTTCTCAGCATCAGGAAAAGCAAAAGCAGCAGGAACTCCTGAAGGTTTTGTAAAAGTTRTTTTCGATGCAAAATACGGAGAATGGTTAGGATGTCACATGATTGGAGCTGGWGTTACCGATATGATTGCGGAAGCAGTGTTGGGTCGTAAACTAGAAACTACTGGACATGATGTATTAAAAACTATCCACCCTCACCCTACTATGAGTGAAGCGGTTATGGAAGCAGTTGCTGATGCATACGACGAAGTGATACACTTATAGTCAACATAAATATTCTCTGTAGTAACAGAGAAAAATTTAACATAGCTTAACCATTTATTTGGTTAAGCTATTTTTTTGTTCAAAAACCTACTTATTATACGCTAAATCCATCCATTTATCTCTCTTTTATAAATATTGCTATTTTTTGATGTACATTCGACTAAAAAGCTAAACATTCCGCTATGTCCTTTGTCTTTAAAGAAAATAATGATCAAAATCTTATTGTAAAAAAAAATCGAGGAAATATTTTCTTGATTGAAATACAAGAAATTTTAATCAAAACAATGCAACTCAATGCCCTATTCCGGCAACATAATATCTTAAATGATTATAGATATTCTTTGTTTGACTTTAGTGCTAAAGAACTTATTGACATAAAAGGAATTAAATTAAAAGAACTCCCAAAAACAAGTTTTTGTTTTTGATATAAAACCATCTAATCCCTTGTTTACCTAATCTGTCAAAACTTATGGCTTTAAAAACACTTATATATTTTACGCTATAAAGCAGGTTTGACAATGTTATCAAATTGAAAAAAATAGTATTGAAGATTATTTATGAATCCCTTAAATTATATTTTACCTATAAATAAGTAGTTAGAAATGGTTAGTTAATTAAGCGCTAAAAAAACATAAATGTACATCGCGTAAATAAACCAAAACCGTACTAATTGTAGTAAAAAATGGACAGTTTGTTGTTTTATAGCAAAGCATTTCCTTTTATAACGTAACTTGTATACAGTTTAAATCCCCAAAAGAAATATTTTTTTTATGCAGTCAGCTTATAAAATATTAATCTCAGAAAAACTCGTTCTAAAAAAATTTAGCGGAGAAGTTACTATTGACGATATGAAGGAAATATTTAAAATCGCAAAAGAACTACATGATTTACACCCAAATTATCAAGTACTTAATGATTACACACAAGCCTCTTTTAAATTTAATAAAGATGATTTTACAAATTTAATGAGCTCCTTTACAAAATCTCATTTTCCTTTTAAACCAAAAAATTTTATTGTAAAGAGTCCAAAGCAATTTGTAATGTACAGTTTCTACAAGGACAATTACAAATTTAAAAACACAGCAATTTTTAATACCATAGAAGGAGCTTGYAGTAGCATCAGAGTTAACCCTTCCCTTGTAAAGGAATTCTTTAGTACGTAAATAAACCTGCATACAATCATAAAGCCCCTATATTTCTTAAAAAAAGTGAATACACAGAACAGATTTTACTTTCTTAAAAAAGAAACCTATAAAAGTAAGCTGTTTATATATAAAAGTGAACTATTTATTTATTTAGTAAATTTCATAAGCCTTTAACAAGTATCTTGTATATAAGTTACATCCCCAAAGTACAAAGGCTTACATGAAATCATCATTAAAGATATTAATTAAAGAAAAACTAGTTTTAAAAAAATTTAGAGGAGAGCTAAGCATTAATGACGTGCAAATCATCTTTAGAGAAACAAAAAAACTAAAGGAATCTTATCCTGATTTCAATACAATAAACGATTATAGAGGCGCAATTTTAACTTTTGAAAAAAATGATTTTGTACAACTAATGAAATACTATAATAAGGATACATTTTCAGATACAATAAAACTGTATATTGTTGATAGTCCTAAACTTTTTGTCATCTATAAATTTTACCAAGACAATTACGACTTTAAAAATACGCAAATTTTTAATACGTTGGAAGGAGCATGTAGCAGTAATGGTGTGAACATAAAACTAATAAAAGATTTTTTTGGATAATAAAAATTCACCTCCTATGAAACATACCTTTAAGATTTGTACAAAAAACAAGCTTATCCTTCGTAAAATGAGAGGAGATATAACCTTAGATGATTATAAAAATCTATTAATTGAGGCTAGAAATATTGAAGGATACAATTCAAATTACCGAGTAATTCTAGACTATAGAGACAGTAATTTAGTTTCTAATATCCGTGAATATATATCCTATTTAAAATTATTTCAAAAAGACGATTACCACAATAACACAAAGCTTTTTATTGCCAGTAGCCCGAGGGTATTTGTGGCTTGCAATTTATTTAAAGACATCGTAGGTTATAAAAACGCATTTATATTCTCTAGCCCTTTAGCGGCCTTACAGCACTTAGGATTACAAGATACTCCAGCACTTCAGTTTTTAGAAACTGATTAAATAATCATCATAACCAATACATAAATATAATGAGCACAGGTTCCTGCCACCACACCTCCTATGGTATGTGACAACAATGCTTTTGTAGTTAATTCTCTATAGCCTAAAGTGTCCAACATTGCGGTATGTGTACTTAAATAACCACTCCAACACATCCCCATCGCTGTAAAAACAGCAATCACATTTCCATCGACAATTCCTTGCGCAATAAATGCTTTTACCAATGACAAAGCCGCACCCACTGCTCCTAACGAGGTAATTGGAAAGGCAATTAACTCTGGATGTTCAAATCCAAACAAGCCTTCAAAAATCCACCACACTTTGTCTGCCATATCAGGTAATAACGTAACTCCTTCATAAGCGAGACCTTGGTATCCAATTGCTGCATCCTTAGGACCAAAAGTAAGCATCATTATAAAAGTAGAAATAATTAAAACTCCTGGAATAATGGCCAAGCCTAAATCAACTCCAGATTTACCACCATCTAAAATGGCATTTAAAAAACGAATAAAAGCACCACCTTCAGATTTAAAGCTAATTTTTTCATTCGCTCCTTCTAAATCATCCTCTTTGATATCTTTTATTTTTCCTTTTATAAAATATTGCATTAAGCGGGTAGAAACAATCGCACCTATTAATGCTCCAAACAAACCAATTAAAGCAGGAATAAACATATTTTCGTCATTACCTGGAATTTGTAGCGTAGACATAAACGTCATAACTATCAATCCCATTCCAAAAGCAGTCCCAAAATTTGTCAATGAGATAAGTTCGAATTTTTTAAAATATTTATTAAAGTTTTTATCATGTGCCAAGCTAATAATTGCTGGGTTATCAGATAAAAAGGTCAAGACCCCTGCAAGGGATGCTACTCCKGGAAGATTAAACAACGGACGCATTAATGGAGCCAATATTTTTTCCATTAAACGCACCACACCAAATTCTATTAATAATCGCCCTAAGGCTCCGGATAACACGGTAATTCCCATAATATAGAAAACCGTATTCATTAATAAGTCCCATGCGGTATTCATAATGGTATTCAGCATATTAGCCACACCCATTGAATGACCTATATAACCAAAAACACCAAAAAACATGACCAAAAAACCAATAGCTTCGTATTGTCTTTCTCTCAAAAAATTGCTTTCTTTTATCGATTTAATACTTTTCATATTCATAATGACGCCTCTTAATTAGGGATAAATTACAGGATAAATGTAGTTGAGAAAAACCACATAAGAGTATCGCTAAAAGTACTTTTTTTAGGTAAAAAGACGATTTATCAAAAAAAATAGAAAAAGAAAGAAACATCTTTAATTTTACAATAAAACAGGAAAAACAATGACAAAAAAAAAGCGAAGTCTTTTAAACTTCGCTTTTAATTTAATTAGCTACTTCGCTAATAAATCGTATCCGCATCAATCGTAGTTCTTCAAGGTCATAATCCCCGTCAAATTCTTCCAATGCTTCTTCTATTTTATCGTTTTCTGATTCCATAAAATAGTCCATTATTTCTTCTTGTTGATCTTCGTCTAATATATCTTCTAAATGATAATTGATATTTAATTTGGTACCACTATACACAATATGTTGTAGTTCCGTAATTAAATCATCGAACTGCAAGCCTTTAGACTTTGCAATATCTTCTAAAGGAATTTTACGATCCGTATTTTGAATGATAAACAACTTTAATCCAGAATTTTCACCGGTGCTCTTCACCACAAAATCATCGGGACGCATAACATCATTCTCCGCTACATATGTTCCTATTAGCTCCACAAAAGGTTTTCCAAACTTACGTGCCTTCCCTTCTCCTACTCCAAAAATATTTGTCAATTCTTGTAAAGTAATTGGGTATTTCAAGGCCATATCTTCTAAAGATGGCTCTGTAAATACAGCATAAGGTGGAACTCCGTGTTTTTTTGCAGAAGATTTTTGAAGTTCTTTTAACATCTTCATCAATACAACATCTGCCGCTGCACCACTTCCTTTTACATCACTAATAATACTAGCATCGTCTTTATCATCATACAAGTGATCTTCCGTCATCATAAATGACTGAGGTGTTTCTATAAAAGATTTTCCTTGATCTGTAACTTTTAACACTCCATATTGCTCTATTTCCTTAGAAATAAAACCATTTACGAGTGCTTGCCTGATAAGTGCCGTCCAATATTTATCTTTTTTATCCTTTCCTCTTGCAAAGAAGGGTTGTGTATCGGTTTTATGTGATTTTAACATGGCATTGGGATTCCCGACCGTGGTACTCACAATATCTTTTGCCTTGTATTTTTCCTTGGTCAATAAAATTATTTCTAACAATAATTTTAATTCCTCTTTGGCTTCTGTTTTTACTTTTGGATTGGTGGTATTATCGTCCATTTCAGCTCCTAGTCCTTTGACTTCGTCAAATTCCTCACCAAAATAATGCAATAAATATTTACGTCTAGATACAGAAGTTTCGCAATACCCTACTACATCTTGTAATAATGCATGACCAATTTCCTGTTCCGCCACAGGTTTACCTGCAAGGAATTTTTCTAGTTTCTCTATATCCTTATATGCATAGTAAGCCAAACAATATCCTTCTCCGTCGTCTCTACCCGCTCTACCAGTTTCCTGATAATAACTTTCCAAACTTTTAGGAATATCGTGATGGATTACAAAACGTACATCGGGTTTGTCTATCCCCATACCAAAAGCAATGGTTGCCACTACCACATCGATATCTTCCATAAGAAACATATCCTGATGCCTGGCACGTGTTTTACCGTCCAATCCTGCATGATATGGAACCGCTTTTACGCCATTCACTTGCAAAACTTGGGCTATTTCCTCTACTTTTTTACGACTCAAACAATAGATAATTCCAGATTTACCATCACGTTGCTTGATAAAACGAATAATATCTGTAAAAACATTCTTCGTTTTAGGACGTACGTCATAAAATAAATTGGGTCTATTAAAGGAGGCTTTAAAAGTATTGGCRTCGGACATTCCTAATGTTTTAAGAATATCTTCCTGTACCTTTTCAGTAGCTGTAGCTGTTAATCCTATAATTGGAACATCGCTAATTTGCTTTATAATGTTCCTTAAATTTCTGTATTCTGGTCTAAAATCGTGTCCCCATTCAGAAATACAATGCGCTTCATCTATGGCAACAAACGATATTTCCTGTGCTCTTAAAAACAGTAAATATTCCTCTTTCGTCAACGATTCTGGGGCAACGTATAACAATTTTGTAATCCCACTTTCAATATCACTTTTAACTTGTGCAATTTCTCCTTTATTTAAAGAGGAGTTTAACACATGTGCGATGCCGTGTTCAGAAGAAA
>NVSD01000144.1 GCA_002401105.1 Flavobacteriaceae bacterium
AAAAGAATATTTTTTTGTAGGAACCATTTTGGTTTTTTTTATTTTAATCATTCAAATATTATCTAACACTAATGTGCTACTTAGTATAATAACAACATCTTGCTTTGTTCTAATCGCTCAGTCAATTAGATTTAAACTATTTGATTTCATCGAAAAAATAAATATAAAAACAAACGATAATGAGTTGATGGTGGAAAAACTGTCATCTATGGTATATGTAGATGCTTTAACTTCACTTTATAATAGACGCTATTTTAATACACGTATAGAGGATGTTCTAGCATCAAAGAAAGTAGATGCATATTTAATTATAATTGATATTGATTATTTTAAACAGTATAACGATTCATTAGGGCACGTAGTTGGTGACAACTGCTTGATGAAGATAGCTAAATCTTTGATCTTATCACTTCGCGGCTCTAGTGATGAAGTTTTTCGCTATGGAGGTGAAGAATTCGCAATAATATTAAAAAACATAACAAAAAAAGAATGTGAAAAACTGTGCTTAAGAATTAAAAATGAAATCAACTCACTAAAAATAAACCACCCAACCTCATTGGTAAGTGATTGTGTAACGGTCTCGCAAGGTGCTTGCTCACTCATAAATTGGATGAGCATTTCTGACTTTATAAGTGCGGCTGATGAAAATCTATATATTTCAAAAAACAGTGGGCGAAACACTTTCACTGTCACATAAAATGGGTAGGGAAAATTATTTCTTTAATTATTAGTGAGTTTTAAATAATAAAAACTTTATAAGGCGAACTGTTGTTGATATTTACGGCTTTAATTTATCTTGTTTTTTTACTTTGTCACCCAAGTTAATTACCTTCGCTAAAAGAGAACCCTTAGGCTAAAAATATAAATGTGTTTTTATATGGGTTCAATAAAACCCTCTCCGGCAGAACAATATACAGTTATGAAGATGCTTAGTAACGGAGATTTTTGAGAAGGAAAAAGAACAGTGCATGTATATTGATATTTACAAGAAAATAACTTTCTTGTATTTTTTACCTAAAGAAAATGCCATAATTAAATCTTTTAATTTCCATATGCTATCTAGTTACCTTAAAAGATATATTTAAATATAAATGAACATTTGAAGGTATTGCTTCGACAGGGGGATCGTGAATATTTTGGTTCTGTYGCAAACTGAGATCTCGCAGCTATAATTGAGGGGGCAGGATCTCCCTGATACAATTAGGCCGTTAAAGARTNAAATTGTTCCCATGGTGTCATCTTTTCGGTGGTGTTCATTTGTCCTTGCTTTATCATGGACCAAAGCTCAACTCCTGCAAGTGTTGATTCAGCATCTTCCCAAGACTTCCACCCCAAACATTGATGCATTTTACCTTTCACTTTCCGGTGGTTTTGCTCAACAATATTATTCAAATATTTAACGGCCAAAACCTCAATCATAAACAGCATATATCCAGACAACCAAAGACGAACATTAATGGTGTCTAATGCAGCGGCATTCGCCCCGCTTTTATCAATGACAACCCTTTCAGGTAACCCATGTTGATTGATGGCTTTATTGAAAAATGCACGTGCCGCAGRCTCATCACGGGTTTCACTCAAATAAAAATCAATAATAGCCCCGAATTTATCCACGGCTCGATAATAGTAAACCCAGCGACCTTTAATTTTTACATAGGTTTCATCCATTCGCCATGAGCCGGATACCCGGCGCTTTGTCTTCCTGAATACCGCTTCGAGTTGCGGCGAATATTTGATAACCCAACGGCCCAGAGTTGAGTGGTCAAAGTGAATATTTCTCTCAGCGAACATCTCCTCAATTTCACGGTAACTGAGTTTATAAGCCAGGTAATAACGAAGCGCCTGCATGATGATATCTGATGGGTAATGTCGCCCAGAAAAGTTAATTGTCATGCCGTAGATACTCCAAGTTAATGTTTGAATATCATCAACTCCTTACCTTGCGTCGTCAACTTTGCGACAGAACCTTTGATACTGCGTAGTATTCGAGGCTCAGCGAAAACAAGGCAATCGCTATCGGCACGAACACGAGGAAGCATCGAGGTTTTAGAATATGAGTTAAGCCACTTGAGAAAGAGGCTTAAATGGACTTACCGGGTGTTAGCTATCTCACCACTTGAAAAAATGATACACCTCTGATGCGAAAAATAGCGAAGCAAGTAAGTTAATGGTCAGAAATAAAGCTAGAAGCCAAACGAAAAACCAAAGCACCGGATTAATATCTCCAGTCTTAAATGGATTTTTCTTTTCGCAATACGGGCACTTCTTCACCTCAATAAGGATTTTTTTGTCACAACTTGGGCAGGGTAATAAGCTCATCACTGGTCCATCAAACTTATTGGTAAAGAAGTTTAACGTATCATTTTCGACGTTAAATGTTAATTAATTGTGTGTTGAGTGCTCCTGTTGGTTTTGTCGCAAACTGAGAACTCGCCGCTATAATTTGAGGACGCAAGATCTCTCAGATACAATTAGGCTGCTAAAGAATAAAATTGTTTCCACGATGTCATCATTTCAGTTGTGTCCATTTTTCCTTGCTTAATCATCGACCAAAGCTCTACTCCTGCAAGTGTTGATTCAGCGCCTTCCCAAGACTTCCAGCCCAAACATTGATGCATTTTCCCTTTCACTTTTCGATGGCTTTGCTCGACAATATTATTTAGATATTTGATAGCCAAAACCTCGATTTAAAACAGCATATTCTCTGACAGGCAAAGACTAATATTGATGGTATCTAATGCTGCGGAATTTGCGCCACTCATTATAAATGACGATCTTTTCAGGTAAACCATGTTGGTTGATGACTTTATTGAAAAAAGCCTGTGCCGCTCGTTCGTCACGGGTTTCACTTAAGTAARAATCAATGATAGCGCCGAATTTATCCACTGCGCGGTAATAGTAAACCCTGTGTCCTTCATCCATTCGCCATGAGCGGTGCGTATTAACATGAGAAAGATCGCTCAATAACATCGAAGGAGATCGCTGTATCTCTAATCTATAGAACCTCACTTAATCTACTTTTCTTGATCTCCATCAGTCAATGATTTTGTCATTTTTCTCATGGACTCACCCTGTAACTCCACCTTAATTGAGCGATGTACAAGGCGATCCAAAATCGCATCAGCATGGGTAGATTCTCCGATCATATCGTACCAACTTGTCACAGGAAGTTGGCTCACTATTAGGGTTGAATGATGGTCATAACGCCCATCGATCAGCTCTAACAGATCACTTCTCTGGCTTGCACTTAGTGGTTCAAGCCCCCAGTCATCGATAATAAGTAGCTCTGCGTTGATAAGTTTAGTGACGAGTTTACGATAACTCCCTTCAGCCTGGGCCAGGTACATCTGTTCAAGCAGGGCTTTGAGGCGGAAATAGAACACCGTTTTCCCTTGTCTGCAATGCTCCGTACCTAATGCACAGGCCAGATAAGTCTTTCCACAGCCCGTTGCGCCAGTAATAACTAGATTATGAGCATGATTTATCCATTCATCTTGGCTTAGTGTTCTGACTTGAGATTTAGTTAAGTTACGACTGCTTTTATAGTTGATATCAACAAGTTCAGCCCGCAATCGAAACTTAGCTTGCTTAGTCAGTCGCTCGATACGGCGTTGTTCACGGGCTGTAAGCTCATGCTCAAGCAACAGCTGAAGTCGTTCAGTAAAACTTAGCTCAGCATAAGTATTGGCTTGCACTTGTTGCTGAGTAAGAGCATCTCGTATTCCAGTGAGTTTTAGCTGGTTAAGTTGTTGTATTATTTCTTGCATATTTACTCCTAGTGATAGTAATCATTGCCACGGATATTTTGATGGTCAATGGTGCTGAGCAGATCCTCTTGAGGCTCTGGTATCGGGGATTTATCTAAGCCATTTTTGAGCATGTTGACGATTTGGCTTAGTCGATAAGCACCTGTAGCACGTGCTCGATGGCACGCGTTATCTAAACGTTCATTACCGTATTTTGACGATAAGTTGAGTAACCCTAAGCAGGTGCGGTAGGCTTGCTGTGGGTGTTTAGGCCCTGCTAATAACATTTGAACCAACGCTAGAGTATGTGGCCCGATGCTAGTCGCCCAGTGCTCAAAGCGCTTTGATGACCACAGCTGCTGTTGATGCGCTTTAGGCATATGCACTGTTTTAGTCGTGTGACGCCCAGCCTGATAGCTACGAGGGTGAGTTGCGACTGTGTTTCCTTCGTGCTTTAACGTGACCAGTTGTCCACTTATACAGGCCTCTAGCTGCTTTTTAGCTAAGGAGTAAGGGACAGAGTAGTAGTGCTTTTCAAGCTCTACGTGATAGTCGATATTAACGCGTACTTTTTTGACGTGGGTGTATTGGTAGGTCTGTGTTGGCAGTGGCAATAAAGCAGGCTTATCGAGCTGCTTAAACAGTGCGATACGAGATTGGTCGTACTGCTTCATGACTTTGTTGTTCATCCAGTCCAGTAACTCGGCGATACGTTGGTTGAGCTGTTTTAAGCTAAAGAAGGTCTCTTTACGTATCCGCGCCATAATCCACCGCTCAACGATTTGAACACCCACCTCAGCTTTAGATTTATCTTTGGGTTTATAGGGTCTTGCAGGAATAATCGCCGTATTGTAATGGGCTGAAAGTTGATGATAAGTAGGATTTAAATCAGGCTCATAGCGACATGCTTTATGGACGCCACTTTTAAGGTTATCGGGTATAACAATCTCAGGTACGCCGCCTAGAAACTCAAAGCAGCGAACGTGGCTCATTATCCAGTCTTCGAGTTGCTGCGACCAGGTTGCTTCAGCATAGGTGTAGTTGCTGCAACCCATGACTGCAACAAAAACTTGGGCAGTACGGCACTCACCAGTATCAGGGTTAACGACAGAAACTGTTGGGCCGCAGTAATCAACAAACAGCTTTTCACCAGCATGATGAGTTTGGCGCATCGATAACCGAAGTGAGCCGCACCATTGCCGGTACATACGACAAAAGTGATTATAACTGTAAAAACTTGCTGGGTTGAGTTCTGCATACTCTTCCCATAACAGATAGAGCGTCAGGATTTTACTGCTTTTTAGCTCACCATGTACTGATTGCCAGTTGGGTAAACTGTGCTTTTTAAGTGGCGCTTTAGTTACTGAGAATGCGGCATTAAGGGTCACGTCATCCCATTTATCCTCAAGGGGCCAACGTGTGATCCCCATATTTGCTGCACGACATGCATATCGTGATACGACAGAGGGTGAAATAGACAAGCTTTTGGCGATCTGCCGATGCGTTAGCTTCTGTCCATATTTAAGTCTAAGAATATCTTTTAATTTTCTCATGGATATAGGCGCTGTTGGCATGGCTACTCATCTCTGTGTAAAAGAATCAGAGTAGCGGTTAAATACACCTATAGACTAGAAAATGGACAATAACATTTGAGGAGATCGCGCAATAACATTTGAGGGGAAAAGTGATCTCCATGAATGTTATTGGTTGATCTTGATCGATGTTATCGACTGATCTCGATGGATGTTATTGGCTGATCTTCATGGGTGGTAATATGCACCGCTTAAGGCTGATGGATATCTCTTGGTTTATGCGGGCRCTCAACGAACCTATCGCKCGTAGAGCYAATGCAGAGGAYAAGTGTAAAGGCCGTTTCTGGGAGGGAAGGTTTAAGTCCCAGGCTCTGCTTGATGAAGCTGCRGTACTTGCCTGTATGGCCTATGTAGATTTGAACCCTATCCGCGCCAAGATGGCCGCTACACCGGAAACCTCAGACTTCACTAGTATTCAGAAACGCATCCAAGCTGCCATGAAAGGTGAGCAGCCAACATCACTGCTGCCCTTTGTTGGTAATGAGAGTACAGGCATGCCCAAAGGGCTTATGTTCAGTGCTAAAGATTATCTACAACTTGTTGATGATACTGGGCGAATAGTCAGAGCAGACAAACGAGGCTCTATGAGTCAACAATCGGCTAATATATTAAATAGACTTAATATCCCGCAAGAAAACTGGATAAAACTGACCACAGAGTTTACCAAGATTTTCAAAGGGCCCGTGGGCAACACTCAAGAGTTAACGGCCTATTGTGAACATCTTGAGCGCAAGCGCCGGCAAGGTGCAGCCAACTGTCATCGATGGCTAGATAGCGCTTAATCAAGAGCCAGATATACCCATTTAAAATTATTGTATTCAAGCATTACCAAATGGCTGTTTGGTTCTTCTGCTGTCTTATTTTTAAGGAGATAGTAGAAATTTCACTCATAACAGGATATTTGAGTTTAGGTTTGGCGTAGTTGGAGGGTGGATTGAGACAGCAATGAACTTATCTGGCAATCAGGCTCTAGTAGGTACAGGATATCTAACAGAGAATAATTTTGGATGTCTTGGTTATATTTTTTTTAATCGACGAATATCATTCAGAGGGAGTATTTATTGAAATAACAATGGATGTTGATGTAGTGCTAGAGAGTGGCCAAAGTAAACGGTGTTAACCTGGTAAAGGTAAGTGATAAAAGGCACATTCTGGTGTACCTTTTATCCGAGTTTGATTAGTCATCAGTTTTTACAGGAGTTAAGCCCTTATCTCTCGATTCAACTGCATT
>NVSD01000145.1 GCA_002401105.1 Flavobacteriaceae bacterium
ATGCTATTTACTATAGTATTGTAAATTAACATAATATTCAATAAAATTTAAATGTTTGAAATTTCACAACTCAAGGAAAAGACCCTTGTACAGTTACAGGAAATTGCTAAAACAATTGGAGCAAGTAAATACAAGCAACTAAAAAAACTTGATTTAGTTTACTTAATTCTAGATGTTCAAGCATCCAATCCAAAAACTGAAACCCCTGAGGCAAAACCTAAGCCTAAGCGCAAGCGAATTGTTAAAAATTCTACGAACAAAAAGACTGCGGCAAAACCTTCATCAGAAGAAACTAAGGAAAACAAACTTCCTACTTTAGAAACTACGCCAGTATTAGACGTTGAAAAAAACGATGTACCTGTAGAAAAAAAGGAACAAGTTAAGCCCAAAAAAACTCAAAAAAAGGAAAAGCAACCAGTCGCTAAAAAGCCAGCTGAAACAGCAAGTCCAGAAATTGAGCCACAGAAAAAGGATGTAGAAAAAACGGAAACGAACGTTGAAAGCAATTCTGATAAAAAAGAGACTCCTGTTAAAACTGAGGCTCCTTTAAAACAAGAAAAGCAAGAAACTAAAGCTCCACAACAGCAAGCTCCACAACAGCAAGCGCAAAAACAGCCACAACAGCAAGCGAAAAAACAGCCACAACACCAAAATCCTAATCAGCAAAACAAACCGAATCCAAACGCTAAAAATCAGCCAAAGAAAACCGGTAGTAAGTTTAGAGAACCTGATTATGAATTTGATGGCATTATAGAAAGTGAAGGTGTTTTAGAAATGATGCCTGACGGTTATGGTTTCTTAAGATCTTCAGATTACAATTATCTTTCTTCTCCCGATGATATTTATTTATCACAGTCTCAAATTAAATTGTTTGGTTTGAAAACAGGAGATACCGTAAAAGGAATTGTAAGACCTCCGAAAGATGGAGAAAAATACTTCCCATTAATTAGAGTTTCAAAAATTAACGGATTAAGTCCACATGTTGTAAGAGACCGAGTTTCTTTTGAGCATTTGACACCGTTATTTCCAGAAGAAAAATTTAATCTAGCAAAAGCTGGAAGTACATTATCTACTAGGATTATAGATTTATTCTGTCCTATTGGTAAAGGACAGCGTGGTATGATTGTTTCTCAGCCTAAAACTGGTAAAACAATTTTACTAAAAGATATTGCCAATGCAATCGCAGCAAATCATCCAGAAGTTTATCAAATTATTTTATTAATTGATGAACGTCCAGAAGAGGTTACGGATATGCAGCGTAGTGTAAAAGGTGAGGTGGTTRYATCTAMYKNNNTYGWYGRRCCARNTGRARWWYWNNTGKWCGTKNNTRRYRRRYATCKTYTTANAMMRRRCWMAWRGWTNTGRTMRMNNATKTKGWCATGATGTWGTWATYCTWTTRGATTCTATTACWCGWTTRGCMMGWGCATAYAATACYGTTGCTCCKGCWTCYGGKAARATWTTATCTGGGGGTATTGATGCRAATGCATTACACAAACCWAAAMGWTTCTTTGGAGCKGCTMGWAAYATWGAARRTGGTGGTTCTTTAACTATTATWGCMACTGCAYTKACRGAMACWGGTTCTAAAATGGAYGAAGTWATTTTYGAAGAATTTAAAGGAACMGGWAACATGGARYTWCAATTAGAYMGWAAYATTKCTAAYAGACGWATWTWYCCWGCRRTWGACWTMRTKAAATCTAGTACWCGTAGAGACGATTTATTATTTGATGCTAAAACGTTACAACGTTTATGGGTATTGCGTAAATACTTAGCGGATATGAATCCTATAGAAGCCATGGAGTTTATTCAAGGAAAAATTAAATACTCAAATTCAAATGAAGAGTTTTTAATGTCTATGAACGGATAATAAACCTAACATATATTAAAAAAAAGCCTTGACAATTACTTGTCAAGGCTTTTTTTATGAAATGCCACTAAGTCTAACAAATGTTTCTAAAGGTTACCTTTCCTATTTTAAATAGAATTTCCAAACAATACACTGCCATTTTTAATCCCCTAAAAATTGTGTCTATTCTGTAATGACCAAACAGCAATAGATCGAGCTCAATACTTTTATAAGGCGCTTTTAATAAGCTAACGCCTGCCACATAGCAATCTGGTTTAAAAAAACAYAAACAGTCTTTAAACAGGGGCATTCACAAAATTTATTTACATTAAAAATAGCACAAAAAAAAAGCGAGCCTAAGCTCGCTTTTTAATATTATATTCAAGAGATTAATACAATTCCTCTCTGTAATCTTTAATATCTGAAGCTTCTTTCAATACATTGAATAGCTGTCCTGTTCTACTTTGAACTTTCGCAACCAATGCATTTCTAAAAGTACCGTAGTTTTCCAGTGTAGCAGGAAGGTCACGTTTAGTAACTTCCACTGCAAATACCCCTTTATTACCTACTAAGCCTTTTACTACTTTATTTAATGCTAATGAAGACATAGCTCCCACTATAGAAGGTTCGTTACCTACACCTACTAATGTTGGACTAGCAACAGTAACAGCGGTCGCAGTTCTTACTCCCGTTTTATTTTCTTTCGCTATATCGCTTAATGTTTCTGCTGTCATTCTTTTTACAAGAATTGCAGCTTTTTTACGATTCATTAAAATAGGTTTGATTTCATTTGCAACGGTAGCCACTGGTGCTAATCCTTTAGCTACAATAGAAGAAACACTTGCTACAGCATACGCTAATTTTCCGTTTACATCTATATCAAAACGATTTGAATCATTCAATACTCTTTCTTTATTAAATGCCCATGATATCATTTGACGTTGTGCACCTAAAATCGTCACATATTCTCCTAACACTTTTAAGCCAACAGCCGATTGTACATTGTAACCGCTTTCTTTCGCTAAATCGTGAATATTTTTTCCTTCTGATAATTGAGAAGCCAACGTTTCCGCTTTTTCAAAAATAACATTCTCAGTTTCTTCTGAAGCTTCGATTAATTTAGCAACAGTTGCTAATTTTACCGCTTTTTTCTTTGCTTTTTGACCATCAATACGGATGATATGAAAACCAAATACAGTTTTTACAACTTGAATATCATTGGTTTCATTTTGGAAACAGAAGTCTCTAAATTTAGGAGTCATAGTTCCATAAGTAAACCAATCTAATTCTCCTCCTTTAGCACCACTACCGAAATCAGCAGACAATGCTATAGCAATTTCAGAAAATTTAGTTTTGCTTCTTTTCACAACATTTAATAAGCTATCAGCAGTTTTCTTTGCATCCGCCTCAGAGACTAAACTAGAAGAACTAGCAGCTCCTGCAAATGAAATTAAGATATGACTTGCTTTCACAGAGTCTGGCATCATAATTACATCTACAACTTTAGATAATTTAAAGTAACCGTTATGTCTGAATGGCCCAACAATTGATCCTTTTTCAGCCTCAAATACTTCCTTAGAAATTACTCCAGGTAATTCGTTTTCGAAACGGAAGGTATCATCATATGATAAATCTGATTTACTATCCTCAACAAATGATTTATTGTCTGTAGCATTTTTAAATCCAGGAACAGTAACTTTCCCTTTTGCTGCATTACTATACACTTCTCTATCATTAATCATTTCAACTAAAGAAGCTTTAATGGCATCTTCATCTTTTTGAGAAGCAATAATATCAAACTTTACGAAGTCTAAATTACGAGAAGCATCTACTTTATACTTGTTGTGGTTTTCTTTAATATAAGCAGCGATATCGCTATTTGAAACACTTACTACACTGTCACTAACAGCAGTATAAGGTACATATACAAATTTCGCATTTACATTTGTGTTATTATTAAAATAATCACGTTCTCCAGATTTAAGTGAAGCACCTAAACCAACTTTTACTAGAGACGTATACGCTTTACGCTCTAAGTTTAATTTTATACTTTTTTCTGTTGCCAACCAATTGTACCAAGCTGTTTTATCTCCAGTCTTAGCATCATCTCTCATGGTAGCTACATATTCTTTTAATTTGTCTTCGTCAAACAATCCACCTTCATTCAAAAATAAAGGAGACCCTTGTACTGATGGTAAAGCTACCATAGCATCCCAAAGATCTTTTTCTCCGATAACAATACCAGCTTCTTCTAATTGTGTTTTAAAAACACCTTCACTTACTTTGTTATTCCATACAGCATTTACCGCTTGCATTTGAGAAATATTACGTCCAGCTCTTGTCTTATAAGACTCTACAGCACGTCCGAATTCCTCCCTATCAATAGATTCTCCATTAATTTCACCAATTGAATTAACCTTWYCTGAGCTAAAGAAACTCTGAATTGCACTAGGRTCTAGTACGAATGAAAATAGAGCCAAGCCAATAATGATTATTAAAAACATTGATCGATCTCTAATTTTTGATAGTATTGCCATTGTATAATCTGTTAAATTTAGTGTGCGAAAATACAATTTACTATCGGTAAATAAAAGTGAAAAGCCTATAATTTATCGGAAAAATGCATGAAAAAATCACTTTATTTCATTTTTCAGTCTTTTCTGTCCAAAACTTTGAGAAACACTTCCACTATTTTAGAAGAATCAACTTGAAGCATTTCAAAATAAAAACCATCTATTTCCACTTTTTCACCTATTGCAGGAATATCTTCATTCCGATAAATAATTAAGCCTCCTAGGGTCTCGTATGCATCATTTTCAGGCAGTTTAAGGCCGTAAGTATCATTCAAATAATCTATTTCTAGACGCGCTGAAAAATTATATTCTTTTTTAGTTAACACTTCTTCCCTAAGTTTGATGGTATCGTGCTCATCTACTATTTCTCCAAACAACTCCTCTACAACATCTTCTACTGTAACAATTCCGGAGGTACCACCATATTCATCTAGCACCACAGCCATGCTCTTTTTCCGCTTTGTCAGCAGGTTAATCACATCACTGATGAACATACTTTCAGGAATAAATTCTACAGGTAGTAGAATTGAACGCATGTTTTTAGGGCTTTTAAATAATTCAAATGCGTGGACATATCCAATAATATCATCTAACGACGACTTGTATACCAATATTTTTGAATAGCCAGTTTCTATAAATAATTCCTTTAAATGCCCCAATGTATCTGTACTATCCACTGCAATTATTTCCGTTCTAGGAATCATAATTTCACGTGCTTTCACATTGTGAAACTCGAGTGCATTCTGAAATATTTGAATTTCACTATCCACTTCGCTATGCTCACTTTTATTCTCTAACTGCTCATTGATATAATTCCCTAATTCWGCTTTACTAAATGCTTTGGTTTCGTTCTGAGGYCCYGTTTTAAAAAAGAGTTTGAGKACAAAATCAGAAATCAAGGTAATAAAATCAGAAACATAGAAAAATAAGATATAGAACACATAGGCTGGGATTGCAAAAATCCGAAGCGCCTCATTTGCATAAATCCTAAAAATTGCTTTTGGAAGAAATTCAGCTGTAACCAAAATTACAACCGTAGAAATTAGGGTCTGCATAAGCAGTATCGAAAACGGATTAAATTGAGAGAAAAATGAAAAACCAATAATAAATTCTCCCATAAAGAAACTATAAATAACCAAGGCTATATTATTCCCCACAAGCATGGTTGTAATAAACTTAGACGATTTACGCGTTAACTTTTCCAAGACAGAAGCAATAACTCCTTCTTTTTTTTTCTCTATTTCTATTTGTAATTTATTTGCGGAAACAAAGGCAATTTCCATCCCTGAAAAAAAGGCTGAAAACAACACTGAYACTAAAATAACTACAATTTGAAACTCCATATACCTTTAATTACTATTTTTATTTCTCATTGTTTTTTTGAAAAAATACATTCCGATTGCAGCGATAGCAAATACAAGTAACACATATGCCGAGTTTCTATCCTCGTTCCATTTAGCATACACTCCTTCACACAATATCAACGCAATAAATAAGTACGCATATTCAAATATTCTTTTAACTATCTCCANTTTTTTATTCTGTTTCAATGGTTGCTTTTCCTCGAATGTCTTTCACCCACCATTCGCTCAAATTGTCCTTAGATTCAAAACCTACACCATAAATCGTATCGGTTTTTGTATAAAACGTAAATTCTCTATCCGTAAAAAAATAATTAGTGTTTTCGTCCCAATACAATTGAGAGGTCTCTAATTTTAATTTCTGAACATAATTACGAATCACTACATCCTGTTTTATCTCAGATACTTTTGTTTTTAAGTATCGCAATGCATAATCACCAGCTATGGTAACCGAATCTCCATTTCTTTCCAAGGTAGTAATCTTAATTCCTTTAGGAAATTCAAAATAAGGATGCGCTCTTCTATTGCTAAAATCCAGCATTAGATTTGTATACATTTTCATCGTAACCCGAGCAGAATCCGTATGTACAAAATGTACTTTTTCCGTAATTCCAATGGGTAAATTTTTATCGGCTAAGAAATCCTGAACTTCTTTAGCGTTGTTCTTACACGAAAAAAGTATTGCTACCAGAAATAAGGTAGCAATACTCTTTAAGATATGCATAACGTTT
>NVSD01000146.1 GCA_002401105.1 Flavobacteriaceae bacterium
AATTAATATTCTATCCTTATTAAACCTTCGCTTGGTTTAACATTTAAATTGGAGGAATTTTAATCATATAGGAGGGCCTACAAAATTGAATTACTTGAGGTAGTAATAATTGAGGGTTTTACTTTAAAGGAATCAAAAAAAAATGTATGTATAGAATTGAAGGATGGAGTATTTCTTTTGAAATTCAGCAGGGAAATTAGGGAATCAATGAATACTCAATTCTATTTGATATCCCAAAACTAAAACATTATTTTCAGTAAAACAAGCTAAACTTGAATTATATTTAAAATACGTCCGTTCCATTGATTAATTATGTGATTTAGCATATTACGGTTGCGATATTCGTAAAACAAAAAAACCTGCAAAATGCAGGTTTTTTCAATACTAATTTATATTATTATTTATCGTGTAAATAACAACTCTCTATATTTTGTCAATGGCCATAACTCATCGTCTACCATTAATTCTAATTTATCACAGTGGTAACGAATATCATCAAAGAAAGGCAATACAACATTACAATAAGCTGCTGCTTTTTCTTCTGTATCCTCTATAACATTGGCCACTTTACGAGCACTAATCATATCATCCACTTTAGAATGAATTACCGCAATATGTTCTGATATTTTTGTAATCAATTTAATTTGTTCTGCCGCATGTACTTTAAAATCAGTACCGAAAATAGTCTTTAATCCTGCTACGTTTTCAATGATTGTATTTTGGTAACGGATAGCAACTGGTACTACATGATTCCCTGCGATATCTCCTAAAACACGTGATTCAATTTGAATACGAGATGTATACTCCTCTACTTCAATTTCATAACGAGCTTCCACCTCTCTTTTATTCATCACTCCCATTTCTTCATACAAAGCAATGGCTTTATCAGAAATTTTCACCTTTAAGGCTTCCGGAGTTTTTTTATTATTACTTAATCCTCTTTTTTCCGCTTCAATTTCCCATTCATCTCCGTAACCATTTCCTTCAAATAAAATTTTCTTTGAAGATTTGATATACTCTCTTAATACATTAAAAATAGCTTCGTCTTTTTTAAGATCTTTCTCAGCTATCAATCCATCTACTTCAATTTTAAACTCTTTTAACTGCTTCGCAACAATAGTATTTAAAACTGTCATCGGGTTTGCACAATTCGCGGTAGAACCCACGGCTCTAAACTCAAATTTATTCCCAGTAAATGCAAAAGGAGACGTACGGTTCCTATCTGTATTGTCTAATAAAATATTTGGAATTTTTCCAACTACATTTAATTTAAGGTCTGTTTTTTCTTCTGGTGATAATTTACCATTTGTCACATTTTCAAGCTCTGCTAATACCTTCGTCAATTGTTGACCAATAAACACAGATATAATTGCAGGAGGTGCTTCGTTTGCTCCTAAACGATGATCATTACTAGCAGATGCAATAGCCGCTCTTAATAACTCCTCATTGTCATACACCGCTTTAATGGTATTGATAAAGAAGGTTAAAAACTGTAAATTGCTCATAGGTGTCTTACTAGGCGCTAATAAATTCACCCCTGTATTTGTAGACAATGACCAGTTATTATGTTTCCCTGATCCATTGACACCAGCAAATGGTTTTTCGTGTAATAATACTTTAAAATTATGACGTGATCCTACTTTCCCCATCACATCCATTAACAAGGAGTTGTGATCCACGGCTAAGTTAGATTCTTCATAAATAGGTGCCAATTCAAACTGATTTGGAGCGACCTCGTTATGACGTGTTTTTACTGGAATTCCCAATAACATACATTCCGTTTCTAAATCACGCATAAAGTCCAACGCTCTTCCTGGAATAGACCCGAAATAATGATCGTCCAATTGTTGTCCTTTTGCAGGAATATGACCTAAAAGGGTTCTACCTGTTAATGTAATATCTGGACGACTAGCGGCCAATGCTTTATCAATCAAAAAGTACTCTTGTTCCCATCCTAAAGATGCCGTTACTTTTTTAATGTTTTTATCAAAATACTTACAAACATCTACAGATGCTTTATCCACTGCCTGTAATGCACGTAATAATGGTGTTTTATAATCTAAGGCTTCTCCTGTATAAGAAACAAATACGGTAGGAATACACAATGTAGTTCCATAAATAAACGCTGGAGATGTTGGATCCCAAGCAGTATATCCACGYGCTTCAAACGTGTTTCTAATTCCTCCATTTGGAAAACTAGACGCGTCTGGCTCTTGTTGTACCAATTCGTTACCACCAAATTTTTCGATGGCCATTCCATTTCCAATGGTTTCAAAAAAGGCATCGTGTTTTTCAGCTGTTCCACCTGTTAAAGGTTGAAACCAGTGCGTATAATGTGTCACCCCTTTTTGCAATGCCCACTCTTTCATAGATGAAGAAATTTGATCGGCAANTTTACGATCAATTTTTTTACCATTATCTATCGCATCCAATACTCCATTACGAGCATCTTTTGTTAAGTATTGGCGCATGGTATTTTCATCAAATACGTTTTCTCCAAATACGTCAGAACGCTTTCCWCGTTCRTCAACAAATACTGGTTTTCTATTTAGGGCTTCGTTTAAAGCTTGAAATCTAAGTTTTGACATTGTAAAGATGTTTTATTTACACAATTAAGATGCAAATCTACACTAATTACCCACAACACAAAAAGAACCCCTGTTTTTTATAGGGTGCAAGACTGTTTTTTATGTAATCTCGAAAAACACCCCCGACAAATTTAACATAAGACTACGAAAATTCGGTAATTTTAATAATATTATAAAGGAATATTAAATAAGTAACTAACAGAAACACGCCTTCTCTCCAACCTAATTTCATATATTTAGGTATAAACACCAACGGAAGTACGATAATAGAGACTCCTAGCATCCAAAAAATATCCATTTCTAACAATCTTGGATCTGAAACTTTAATAGGAATAATCATAGAAGTAATTCCTAATACTGCCAAAATATTAAAAATATTGGATCCTATTAAATTCCCCAACGATATTGCTTTTTCCTTTTTAATGATAGCAATAATAGAGGCTGCCAATTCAGGAACACTTGTCCCAATTGAAACAATGGTAATCCCTACAACACTTTCGCTAATTTGATAAAATGCAGCCATATTTACAGCGCCTCTAATTAAAAGCTCTGAACCTCCATACAAAGCAACACCTCCCAATACCATATATATAATATCCTTATATAAAGGAGTCGTAACCCCTTCCTCAGGAATCTCATCAGAAACTACATTTTTTTGGAATTTTAATAGATATACTAAAAAGATAATTAGCGCAACAAATAAAATCGCCCCTTCATAACGTTGCAGTTCTCCATCAAAAGCAATAAATAGGTATAATACCACGGATGCTAACATCATCATAGGCCAATCCGTTTTATAAAAACTTTTTTCTACACTTATCGTTGATAATAAAACTGTGATTCCTAACACAAATCCCAAATTGGCGATATTAGAACCTATCACATTACTAAATGCCAAATCTGCACTCCCATTTAATGCCGCATTTACACTCACAATTAATTCAGGCGCCGAAGTTGCAAACGAAACAACCGTCATCCCTATTACAATTTTCGGTATGTTCAATCGTAAGGAAAAACCAATAGCTGCTTTTAACAACCAATTCCCTCCAGCAATCAACACAATCAATCCTCCAATTATAAAAAGTAAATCCATATAAATATTTTAGCCGCAAATATATGTGTTTTCTCATTGTTCCTTTACATAATTTTCAGCCCATTTTTATAGGCCTCTTTAATTCCTCAAACAAATGACGAAAAGCCCTCTCTAATAAGCAATCACTAATTATTATATACAAAAAGCTTGCATATCCACATCGTTTTTTATTTAGTCCCCTCAAAACGAAGGAAATAATACCTATATTTGCAATTATTACGAAACAAATACTGACAATTCCTCCAACAAGCAATCGACATGAGAAAAACAATCTTTAAAACTATCGCAAAAATAAATAAAATAATTTTGCCGAGTTTTACACGTAAACAACTGGACATGAGCCAAGCAAAAAAATGGCAAATGGCAATTATTGGATACCGTTATTTTATCACTAAAAACAGCTTGTAGATTCAAAAAAAGATATATATTTGCACACTCAAAACGGCCTCGTGGCGCAACTGAATAGCGCACTTGATTACGGCTCAAGAGGTTACTGGTTTGAATCCAGTCGAGGTCACGATAAAAAAGCAAGCTAATTTTAGCTTGCTTTTTTTATGCATAAAATCATAGCTCCAAGCATACTATTTGACCCGYTATTTTCATTACATTATTGTTTTAGTGTATCGCTATTTTAGGACGGGACAAAAAACAGCTACAATAAAGTAGCTATACTCTTTTTGCCCCCATATTTACATGCTATTTATCTAATAAATATTTCCTTGTACTCTATTCACAGGAATAACAGTAAAACATAAAAAAACCTTCCCGCTACTTTATAGGATTCATTCTAATTTCATAATCAGTTACAGTTATCTAAAACAGAAAAATATTCTCAACATTTATGGAAGCTTAAAAAATTACCCTCCATAAATTTAATTAAAAAAAAGCTTCATTAGGCAAGAATAGCATCCTTGCTTTTATAATAAGATTAAGAATTTTCAATAATAAGTTAGCGATGATTTATTAATAAAATCTGTTTATTTCTCTACTGATTAGCACGCTTTCTATGTCTATCATTTCCCTATAAAAAATGGGACAAACTAACTAATATTTGTTTCATTTATAACACATAAAAACAATAAATATTTTAGTTTCCTTTTGTGTAGTAACTTTCTGAAAAAACATATAATATCAAAAAATCAAAAATAAATTACTATATTTGTAATAGTAGTYYMCYGARATTGTTTAATTMACNNAAAACAAWRACCTCACTTCAAAACTACATTCACCCCGTTGTTATGATACCCCTAGTAGAATTTCACGAAAGATTACTGTTAGTCCTAAATATAGATTTTATCTAATTGTAATTCTGATTTATATATGATTATTACCTCCCTAGTAATGATTAAGTCAACTCTAAAACGAATCCCCAATTAGCACCCCCAAAATTAAACCAATAGATTGAATGTTATTATAGATTTTATCGTCTATCGAATAACTGACGCTGATTAGTACAAACATTACTTCTCACTGTAACAATTAAGATTAACTCCATAAGGAATACCCAATTAGCACCACCAAAATCAAAAAATATATTGTACGTATTTATAGGTTTTATCACCTATCGAATAACTGACACTTATTCGCAGACAAACATTACTCATCTCTGTAATGATTAAGAAGAACTCCATAACGAATACCCATTTAGTACCCCAAAATTAAACTAACAGACTACATGTATTTATAGGCTTTATTGCCTATCGNATAATCGACTTTATTTGATACAGAATCTGTTTTAGGTGTCTAACCCAAATTTTAAGGACTATGAAAAAAATTACTTTTTTACTTAAGGCTATCCTTTTTTCCTTTTTTATTTTAATCTCTATACACTTAAATGCACAAAGTGTTCTTGATGGGGATAAGTGTGTGAATGATGGATATGATTCTTTCGAATTAGCACAAGACCCGGCCGGTGATGTTTCTTCTTCTTCGTCAGACATTACAGATCTGTTTGCGACAATAGCAGGAGATTATCTTTATTTGTCAATGGAAAGATTGGGTGCTGGTACTGCTGCATTTGCAATTTATCTAGATGTTGATTGTGATGTTGATCCATTGAATGGTGATCAAACACCAGGTAGGGAAGGATCGGATATTGCTCTTTTCTTTAAATGGAGTGGAAATGGTACTATAAGTCCAATAACAATATATGAATACATTGGAGGGATTTATGTTGATTCTTCAGAAGATTTTGAAGCATTTTCTGGTACCCCTTCATGCATTGTGAATAGTGACGAAAATCAGTTTATTGAATTAAAAATTTTAATAGATGATTTTAAAGATCCTCTTATTTGTTGTAACACAATAAAGATTAAAAATGCTGAAACATACCCAGCTCAACTTACTCAAACACCGGTAGATATAATTGATGTCGGCTTTGAACTTACAGTTTCTGGGGCAATAGCAGGACCAGACCAAAACGAATGCTCTGGAACAGACTTTCAGTTGGCTGCAAATGACCCAACTCCTGGAACAGGGGCCTGGACTGTTAGCGGCCCTAGCTCTGACACAAATCAATTTGATTCTCTAACAAGTAATACTGCAATATTCACCCCTGCTGGAGGGCTAGGAGATTACGTGTTGACATGGACAATGACGGATGGTATTTGTATTACTTTTGATGACGTAACTTTAACTATTAATGAATGTAGTTTATCTGTAGCGAAGAGTTCTACAACGACTTCAATAACAGCACCAGGTTTAATTACATACTCATACTTGGTAACCAATACAGGGAATGAAACTTTAACAAACA
>NVSD01000147.1 GCA_002401105.1 Flavobacteriaceae bacterium
TTATTGATAAAATGTGTTTTTTTTATATTTAGTTAACACCTCGCAGCCCTACATAGGACTTGTAAATCACGTATTGTTGTTTTATGACATGGATAAGAATGTAATTCTATTGTTATTTCTATTATCATTTATTTGTACTTTTAACTTGTCAGGGCGTTCTAGTCTTTTCATAGCAATTTTTTAAACCATTTCTTTTAGGAGGTGGTTTTTTTTTGCTTCAGGTTTATTGTTTGATTAATGATTTTAGAACTTCTGATATTGCTGCAGCAGTAAGGCATCCAATAACAAAGAATAAAACAAGTCCAATCAAAATGGTTTTCCAAATAAGTCTCCTGTATTTCCTGTTTTCAATTTGTTTGATTGGTTCACCACATCCTGCACAAGCCACATGTGTTTTCTCGTAGATATCAAATGCTTCGTCTACCACAAGTGTTAATTCTGAATGGGGACATTTCATAAGTTTCGTTTTGATATAAAAATTCGTCCTTCGTCTAACCAATGTTTTATTTCTTCCTGGTCTCTATCATAAGACATCAAATACGGTACTGGTTCTATTATGTTTTCGCAGTTCATTAACCAAAAAGGCATGCCTACTTTTAGTTTATAATTGGTTTCTTTACGTCCATCACCTAAATAGTTATAGGAGTGTACGAGTTTAAAATCTTCAGCTACTGCTTGTGTTAATTCCATTTGAATACTTGTGGCCATGGTGTCTAGTTTTAATAAGGTAAATCGTCTGGTTTGTTATTATTGCTTGTCACTGGTTCCTTAGTAGATTCTACTTTTTGTAGGGTGTCGATGTTCAAAATATTTCCACGTTTCATTTTGGTATAATCAAAGGCATAACAACTACTTGCTTTGTCTTCAAACCTTCTGCTTTTAATGGGGCCTATGTAGTATCCTCGAGATTTAAAATAATTTCTTAAGGTTGTCTCTCCAATGGATTGCATCCCATCTCGTTTTGTAACCTCTTTTACATAATCTTGATGCACGGTGTTTAATCTCAAAAACAAGATTTCATTTTGTGCTGTGTTCTCATGGATTAAAGTTTGTTTTTTAGCGCCTTGATATTGCACTCTTAAAGGTTTGTCAATTTTAAACTGTTGTCCTTCTGTAATGTAATTATGTTCGTGCAGCCACTCTATAACATTCCAAAACTCTGTAAGACCGTTACTGTCTTGTATGTTTTCGGAATTTTCAATAATACCATCTATACATTGCTCGAAAATTGATTCATAGGTGAATGGGAACGTAAGCTTGCCCTCCAGGAGCTTGTATGTAATTAATAAAACTGAATAGTTTCCGAAGATTCGTTCTTGGTAATCTACATCAGCTAAGGCTTCTTTTAGTTCTCTTGTAACCTCTTTGTTTATGCGTGGTAAATTACTTTCAAAATAAGTACGAGATTTTAGCACTTCTACTACTAACGAGCTTAATCCTTGAGCCGTCCAAGCCATTAATTGGTTGTAGGCATCCTTTTCTTCAGGGGTGTAATTTTTACTTGGAAACTGAAGGCAAATAGTACGTGTTGCGAGTGAGTTATCATCTCTTGTAGGAAGATATTGCCCGGCATAATAGATGGCCGAATTTACTTTATCATAAATGGTTCGTTTGTCGTTGGTGGCCATTCCTTTTTCTCGACCTAAACCATTCCAAGCACCTTTCATGGCTTGAAAAATTCGTTCATCTAATCGGTCATGATATTCATCTAAAAACACATTTGTATTTGTGGTCCTGGATAATCTTCTGTTAAAACCTACCAATGTTGCTTGGTTTAATTCTAAGGGTTCTAAGCAATAGAAAAAGAAGTTTTGTAATACTTTACCAAAACCAGACTTTCCTGAATCCTTCTCTCCAAAACCACCCAAAAGCGGGAAGAAGTCGTAGTTTTTTAAAAATATATCACGGAATAAGGTAGCGAAATTGAAAAGGATACCAATAGCCCCTTTGTCCGGGAATACTTTTAACATGGCTTCTTGCCATCGCAATAAAGTGATTGGAGATTGCTTATAAATAAACTTACGGTCATTTTCATATGGATCATCACCATCTTGATTTTTCTTGTGCATTACAGAATAGGCAGGGGAGTAGTAATATTCTACCTTCTCGTTATATTCGTCCTCGTCATCGGTGTCTACACCGTCTAAATGCATAATTCCATATTTGTTTACTGGTTGGAATTTTTCATTCCAGTACACACCATTGGCAAAAGCAAAGAATCCTTTGCTATTCCAACCCATGGTTTGTAATTCCAATGCGGTGGTAAATTCCTTGAGTATTTTTTGGGCTAATAAGTCAAAATGAGTGGTGTTGCTACCGCTTAAAAAAATATAATATCCAAGACGTACCAATTGCTTTTTAAAGTCTCCAAATGAAACAAAACTATCAGATTCTAGGTCTACTAATTGCTTTTGATTATTGGTATTGGTCAATTCGCACAATCGCTTATTTTCTTTTTTTCCCTTGATATGGAATAATGCCTGAATTGCAAATTGWGTTCCTGGAAAAAAGCCAGAGCTGTTTTGAAAATGGTACTGATTCCCTACTATACAAAATCTGTCTTTTAGAAATTGTTCTTGATTTGCACCTTTGGGAAGTCCCATATCGTTGGTAACAGTCTGGCTTTCTTTTACTGCTAATTTGTCATTGGCTTGTTTTTGAATTTCTGCTATTTGGTTTTTAATAACAGGAGGGGGAACACTAAATATCTTAGCTATAATTTTGATATACTCGTTGCGTTTAATTTCTCCTTTAATGCACATCAATGTTTTAATAATGTCATCAATAGCCGCTGCTTTTTTATTAGGATCTATTAATGCAACGTTATTAATAGCGGTGGTTTTTTCTTTTTTAGCTTCTTTTATTTTCGCTTGTAACTCACTATTGGCATCACGAGCTTCAATTAAATCTACCCCTTTTAATTTTTTGGTGTCTCTAATAATTTCCGAACCAAAATTCTCGATTATTTTATTGTGTTTTTTTTCGATATTGGCAATATCCAACTCAAAATTGCTGCGTTTAATATCTTTAACCAACACATTACTTTTCCAAATAACGGCATCTTGCATGTTTTCCAATATCACTTTTCGCATGTCTATTTGGCCACGAGCCCAGCTGTCCGGGTCTTCTTTTTCAGGCAAGGGTACAATGCTCACTTTTATGTTATGTGGCAATAACATATCTAAGTCTCTCAAGCTTGCTTTTACGCCTGCAGCATCGCCATCTCTAAACAATATTACATGCTCACAAAATCTTTTGAGTTGCTTAATTTGACTATTCCCTAAGGCGGTACCACAAGTAGCTACGGTCTCCGTACATCCTTTATTATGCATAGTGATAACGTCCGTGTATCCTTCGCTTAAAATTGCAAATCCACTTTTACCAATGCTTTGTTTTGCATGGTTCAAACCATACAGTACATTGGTTTTGGTGTAGATAAGAGATTCTTTGGAGTTAAGATACTTAGGGTATTTCTCAAATTCTTTTCCGTTTTGTCTACGACCACCATAGGCTATCACATTTCCGTTTATATCCTCAATAGGGAAAATGATTCTATTCTTAAAAAAGTCGGTGGTTTGATTGTTATTAGTATTGGTGATGGCTATGTCCTTGGCCTCGGATAGTTTGGCGTGTTCTATACATGCCTTGGTAATTTGATTGTCAAGCTTGGCATATCCTATTTGAAAATTAATAAGTGTGTCTGGAGTATATCCTAATGCAGAAACGTGCTTTTTAGCCCAGTGTTCTTTGCCCAGGGTGTTGTAATTTTTCACATAAGTATGGCCAACTCTATTAGCTAAAGAAACGAGCGTTTTTTTATGGTCCCGTAATCGCATTACATCCTCCGGTACTTTTTCTTCGTCTAAGTAGATATCACAAATGGATGCTATTTTTTTAACGGCCTCTAAAATTCACATTTATCAACTAGCATTACAAATTTAATTCCGTCACCTGCCTGTGAAGTACTATAACATACCCAGTTGTTTTTTATTGGGTTTGCGTTAAGTGATGCTGATTTTTCATCTTTAAAAGGAGATTTGCAAAAATAAGAAGCTCCCTTTCTTTTTAAGTCCGAGCAGTAACTTACAACTATGGTAACTATATCTGCTTCTCTTACTCGTTGTATGGATTGTTCTGTGTACATATTTTAATTGAAATAACTACCAACTGTGGTTGGGATGAAACTTGGTTTTTGTAACTCGTAAATAGCTGTGTTTGTAGCTATGATTTCTTTAATAAAAAAATCTTGCTCATTTTCTCTGAATATAAATTGTGGATCCGTCAGCTGTAATAAGCGTTGCTTTAGTTTCAATATTTTTTGCCTTGCTAGCGTCGTATTTAAACTGGAGTCTGTTAATTTTTTCTTTGTAGAAATTACCGAGCTGCTCTTTTTGTTCGTGGTGATCAACGTAGTCGTCCGAGTTCTGTAAAGCTTCGAGTTGGGTTTTATATCTAGTAAGTTCATCGGATAATTGTTGAAAGGAGTTGGTAGTGCTCATATTAAACATGTTGATTTAAAGCCTTTACTATAAGAGCTGTTCTTGTTGGTACGTTCACTTTTTTAAATAAGTTTCGGATATGGAAATCAAGTGTGCTTGGTGTTATTCCAAGCTTGGCAGCAATGGCCTTGTTTGGTAGGTCGTTTTTTATGCAATCTATAATGGTAAGGTCTCGTGGGGTCATTACTACACCATCTATGGTGATCCATTTACTTTTCCATTGTATACTGCTGCAGTTGGGTGTATCTCTGAAATTTTCCGAAGGTTGTAAAACACCATCAATAATATCTGGAGTCGCATCTACATCTCCATATAAATGATAGATGTACATTTCTACTTGTCTGTCTTGGCTTATTGGCAAGGCGGAAAGTTCCTTCAATGCTATTTCATCATTTAAATATTGTTCCTGGCAATTTTGAAAAATGGTAAGAGGTAAACATTCAAAAGGCAAGGAGTTTCCGTTACGCATCCAAAATACTTGTTGTGTTGCGGGTATTCCAATAAACTCAATGTTATCGTCCGAAGGGTTTAAACCGGCTACTTGTACAGCCAATGGTTTTTTTGTAATTTTGTCAATGTTAATCATGCTTTTAAATGTTATTGATTAATAATTATTTAAGAGTCCGTAGTTAGAGCTACGGATTTTTTTATTTCCAGTATTACTGGGATTGCTATTATTGAAACTGCTATACTTACTAGCAGTACTATTTGATAATTTTCTAAGCTGTATTGTTGTAAATACCTACTAAGGAAAAAGCTGACTATTGAAACAGTCATGTAAAAACCGAGGAATTTTAGTTTTGTATTCATAATTTAAATAGCTATTTACTTAGATTGTTTGACGTGTGTTTTTTTAATATTTTATCATTGCCTGTATAAATCTCGCAGAGCTATCTAAAGAAGGAAATGTGTTGGTGGAGATTCCTCCTTGTGGGAAAAATCCCTGTGATATTAATTTAGACACAGTCGATTCCAAAGCAGTTATGTTTTCGCCTTCAGCAATTATGTATTGCTCTATTTTTAGTTTTTCCATTTTATTTTAGGATTTTTTGACGTGCTTTTTTTAATTGCTGTTTCTCTTCTACCAATTCAAAAATGGCGGTTTCAATGTCGTGATGCCTTTTAAGGCCATTCATGACACTTCTAATCATTATGCTAGAGTGAAAGTTTCCATCTTTGTTTTTTAGCCCCTTTTTGTCTAGTAAATCTTTTATTTCACGAGAGTATCTACCTCCAAAAAGGGCTTTTATTTTTGCTTTGTCTTGTGTTGTAATCATGTAAAAACCTTGTTTTTTTATTTAAAATTTATTTATACCTTAGTAACAGTTAGGTATTACAAATATTAGAAAATATTCTAATTTATCCTAAAAATTCCGAAACATTTTATGACGCATAAAGAAAAAATATTAGAATTTGTAGGTTCTACGGGACTTAATAAGACAAAATTTTGTAAAAAATGTGGACTTTCAAATGGCTATTTAGATTCAAAGGGATCAGTTACATCTGATAAATTGGCTCTAATATTAGAAAACTTTAAGAATTTAAGCGTGAAATGGTTGTTGTTTGACGAAGGTGAAATGCTTTTGTCTAACAATAATGAAGAAGGTGTTTCTGTAGGAAGCTCTTTATTAGAAAGAGATTTGGCACATGCCAAAGAGTTGTTGCGTGCAAAAGATGAAACTATTGCTAGTTTACAAAGGGCCTTGGAAATTATTGGAGATAGAAATGGTTCTAGTAAAGCAAG
>NVSD01000148.1 GCA_002401105.1 Flavobacteriaceae bacterium
CAATTGGTGATGCTTGTAAAGAATTAGAAACAGGGATTTACGTGGCAAATATTACTAAGATTGGTTGTCGCCTGAATTGTTACCAGCGGTGGTTTTTATAATTAGTTCTTTTATTGCATTTTCTACAGGAACCTCTTGGGGAACATTTGCTATTATGTTGGCAATTTCGGTGCCAATGGCAAATATGCACGGTGCAGATATTACCATTGTTGTGGCAGCCACTTTAGGTGGTGGGATTTTTGGAGATCACTGTTCGCCAATTTCTGATACCTCCATTATCTCTTCTATGGCTTCTGCAAGTGATCATATAGATCATGTAAAAACACAATTACCATATGCTATTATTGGGGGGGTAATTACCACAGTTTTGTATTTGATTCTTGGGTTTTTTGGATAGATGTTAGTTGAGTATCTTTATGAGGAGGACTCAGGAGTAAGGAACCAAGACGTAAGACGTAAGCCTTCCTGCTGTTTCGGATAGGGCTCGAATTTGAGATGATTAAAAACAAGTATCCATAAGGAGTATTCCATGCTAAGTGTCATTCTCGCAAACGCTGGATTCCAGCGTAAAAAAGGCAGTAAAGTGTGTTTTTTTACCAGGTTTAAAATAAGTAAACAAACATGCTTATTCCTCCAATGATAGTACCATATATAAACATAGTTGTGTAAAATATTGAATTCTTATTTGTATTTCCGATAAAGTCTTGACTCAATGTTTTGATAGTTTTTTTTAGCATGATATTTTTTATAATATGATTACTACCCCTCATTAGCAGCAATAGAGGCTCCTATAAATATCCCTATTATGAAACATGCAAATACAATGTAAAAAATACGCTTTTTGTTCTTTTTTGTTAATTTCATATTGATTTTTTTATAAAGATACTTTTAAATTTTCAGATTAGTTTTAAATGTGTTTTGTTATTAAAACGCCTCATGCTTTTACCTAGAAAAAAAGAGGTAGATGATTGGTGATTTGGAAATGATTTATAGCTATAGAACTGTTTAGAAGGTTAATTAATAAGAAAAGGAAAGCCCAATCCTAAGTCCAAAATCACTTTTCAAAGAGGCATATTCGGGTAGGAAACCATCGCTTTTATAAAATACTTCCGAAAAAACACCTACGTTTTTAATGAAATAAGTACTGTTTTTTATGCTGAGGTAGTTCAGTTTTAAAAAAGCATTTGCTCCAAGAGATCCTTTTGAACTGTTAAAAGCTAGGTTTAAGGGTTGGTTCCAAACGTCTACTCCCGAGGATACGTGAATTTTATCACTTAATTTATAGTTGCGTAATTTGAAGCCTCCTGCTAAAAACGTACTGTGTTGATTCATGAATTCACGAAAATACACCGTAATTTTATACTTTTTTTTATAATAGATGTATATGTTTTGTTCAAAATAATCACCAAAAGGGGAGAGGGAGTGACTCAGGGAGAAATTGCCTTTTAAATTTGAATTTAAGTCATATCCAGTTTTTCCAAATAACATTGGAGAACCTAAATTAACAAAGGATTTCCAAGCGAGCTTTTTAGTGTAACTTTTTTCAATTTTGCTTAAATCATCAAAATTTGTATATCTGTAAAAGGGAGCATTTGGTCTATGGATATGACGAATCATTCCCCAAACATCATGTCCTACTATATCTCTTTTTAATTCGTTGTTCTCTTCTTTTAATTTGGGGGAGATAGCAGGGATAAATGAAGTTAAATGATAGCTCATAACACCCAGTTTTCGTAGGATATATTCTTCTTTAAGTAGTTGATAGGACTCTTCTTCAAAAACTAATAATTCCTCAATTTTGCTTGCAATCATATGGTCTGATTCCAGTCCTGCTGTATGTAAACGGATATAATTTGCAAACTCGGAATTTCGTAAATCTTCCAATTCACTATTTTTGACACCTTTTACATAAGCGGCTCCACTACTATTAAAAAAAGGTTGACTTATACTCCCTATTCCATTGTGCGTTAAAACAGATCTATGCCCTTCTTCATGAGTTAAAGGTTGGCCAAACAAGGCAATGGATATATATTTAACAGCACTGCTTACTCTTCTGTTAGGAATTAACTCATCTATAGTTCTTGAGAAAATACGATACCCCGTTACATAGTTTTGATTGAACTTATACATAGAAGAGGACTCCGAACCATCGTACAATATAAAATCATATGTTTTTGGTCTAGGAGTTGTTACTTGCTGTGCAACTAAAGTCTCAAATAGACAGAAGGAAATAATCGCGAAGAGCGTTTTGTTTAACATGTTTTTTGCAATTTTTTTTAGAAATATACAAAAAAAGTTCCATTGTTGCGGATAGGACTTCGCACTGTTGTGAATAGGATGAAGGTGGAGTCAAGAGCGAAGATATAAGACTTTGCATCATTATGGATAGGACTCAAGAACCAAGAGAAAGGGCTGGTTAGTAGCATGATTTTAGTTACCAGTTGCCATTTACTCGTAAGCAGTCCTGTCTCCTGCATCAAATAGTCTTAGGTCCTTTTCCCGTTATTCCTTCTTCTTTTTCTTACCAAACAATCCTCCTAAAATATTTTTTGCAGCGTCCTTTACGGCTTCTTTTGCTACTTCCTCATTACTTTTTGTTTGTGTAGAGTCTGTTTGAGTGGAGTCAGTTTCTTTTGTCTCTGTTTTATTTCCTTTTAAAACATTGTCTAATAATCCAGATAAGGCACTTGTCCCTTTGCTTAAGAGTTTGTCTTTTTGAATTTGAATCAATTGTTTGGTAAGATTGGCAACGGACTGCTTTAGGTCTGTTCTGATAGCAGGACTAGAAAACGAACCTCCAATAGTTGCTATTACTGGTATGGTAATGTTTTTCACGTCATCCTCTTTTAATTTTGATAGAATACTACTTACTTCACTCCCGAAATACTTGGCAGGCACATCAAAAGTCGCGGTATAACCTAAGGTATTGTCAAAGCCATGTCCACCGGCAATGTTTATTTTAATGTCTTCGTAAGAGATGGTAAATGGTTTGATTTTAACCGCTCCATTTTCAAAGGTTAACAAAGTTTTTAAATGCTCTAAGTTTAATTTTTCTAAATTAATAAACGGTAGTTTTTCGTTTAGTAAGTTAAAAGCGGCACCTTCTTTAGGTGCAATTTTTGTGGTCAGAATTTCAGCCAATGCATTCCCCGTAAGCGTGGACATATTAGGAGAAAACTCCTTGTCTAAGGTTCCTTTTAATTTTAAATTGGTGTTAAACTTCCCTTGCATCATGTCAGCAATAGGAGCAATGCTGCTTAGCATGTCCATTCCTTTAAAGGATTGTCCAATATCAAATTGGTCTATTGCCAAGTCTAAATTAAACGTAGGAACTGCTGTTTTTGTAGAAACAGTCCCATTGATTACCATGGAACCATCAAAGGTGTTGGTTTTTAAATTCTGTAGGCTTATAGCTTCGTTTTTGATTACTAGATCTCCTTTTACATCTTTTAATATCATATTGTCATAGAGCACAGTTTTTACATCTGCTGAGATTTTTGCATCTATAAAAGCAGGGATTTTTAGGGCTTCTCCTTGGACTGATTCTTTCTGTGTGTTTTCCGTTACACTGATATTATCTACCATAAAATCACTCACCTTGAATAAAGTTGAGTTTACTTTGAAATTCCCTTTCAAATCTTTTTCGCTGAATAAGAAACCTACCAAATTATCGATAGTTCCTGTGGCTTGTATATCACTTTTTCCACTGGTAGCATTGAATTTTTCCAAAGTAACCGTTCTAGGGTTAAAAGTGATGTTTGCTTTTGAAATATGAATTGGATTTACAATGTCCTTGGACGAAAATTCAAAATCTGAAATACTAAAGTCTCCATTGTTTTTAATTTGTTCGTATTGATTATTTTCAATGGCCTTCTGTGTGAAATTGGTGGTTAAGTTGGCGGTAACGATTCCTTTTAACTCGTTTTCTAGGGCTATGGGGTAGGCTTTTGAAATGTTCGCTAAATTTAGTGTACCATTTAAAGTAGCATTTACATGAGCATTTGTGCTTAAGTTTTTGATAGAAGCTTTTCCATTAAAAATATCTTCATCTATTTGTAAAGACAATTTTTTAATGTCTAAATAAGTGTCTTTTTCTAAGCCTGTATTGTTAGCAATACGAGCATCTAATTGTATGTTCTCTACTTTTTTAGGTAAGTCTGGATATTTAAAAGAAGCATCTTTAGATAAAATTTGAATGTCGAATTTAGGGATTGTTTTATCGGTGAGCATTCCTTTGGCAAATCCATTGATGGTAAAACTACCATTGGTGGTAATATTGGCAATGTCCTTGGTGTATTGGGCAGGAAGTAAAGCAATAAAGTTTTTAAAACTGGAACTTAGGGTATTGAATTTTAAATCGAACTCGTTCCCGGTTGCATGTTGTCGAACAAAACCATCAAATTTTAATTGTAATTGATTGATGGAAAAAGTGTTTTCTAAAAAGGTGTATTTCTGAGCTGCTTGGTCTATCTCAAAGGTAGCATCCAAGGCTAATTGTTGTTTTTTTAAATAGCTAATACCTTCCATTTCTACAGATACTAAGGCATCCGTATTGGTGATTAAGGTGATTAATTCGTCGGATAAATCTCCAGAACCGGAGTGGTTTAATTGATGAATTTCGGCTTTTAGTTGGGCTGCTTCATCTATATAATTGATGCGTGCATTTATAATGGCATAATTAGCGATGGCGAATTGGAATCCTGCACTTTCTGTGTTCTCATCAGTAGTTGTGGGAGTATCACTTTCTTTGGTGATGTCGTAATTTACATTTCCTTTTTTATCCGTGATTATATTTATCACGGCGTCCGTTATGCTAAAGGAGTTGATTTCTATGGCTTCATCTGCTGATTTAAACAAACCAGTTAGTGGCATTTTTAAGGCAATTTCTTTGGCATAAAATAAGGTGTCTCCCTCAAAAGGAGCAAYATTAATGATGCTCATGTTTTCCARAATGACACTTGCTTTTGGAAAGTTTTTAAGTAAGCTAATATCTACATTTGAAAAATCTACCGTAGCTTTTAAATTCTCATTGAGCTGTTTTTTAGCGATTTCTGAAAATTTATCTTTAAATAATACAGGCACTGCAATGGCAGCTATAATAAAGAATACTACAAATATTCCGAAAATCTTTAATCCCTTTTTCATGCTAACTATTTTTACTGTCAAAAGTAGGGTATTTAAAGAGGAGTGCTGTTAATGTTAGGTGAATATTTGAGTTTAGGAAGTGATGTGGTTGTTTAATAGGGAAGTGTTTGAAATGATGTGTAGCAGTTAATGGGGTTTAGTAGTGTAGTGAATCTGGCTCAAAGTCGGGAGACTTTGCGTAGCGGGAATACTTTGCGCAGCGGCGCTTGTTGAACTGGAAATAACTCGACCGTAGGAGAGTTATTTCCAGTTCAACAATGCCTCGTAATTGAATTGCATTTTTTTTACCATAAACATGTTTTCTAAACAAAAATAAATATCATTTTTTACTTACTTTTATCCATAGAATGCGGAAATGCTACAGTTATTCATTCGGCAGCGAGGGGGAAAGGTTATACTTATAAATATTAGCGTGCTAGCGAAATCCCAAAGAGCTCTCCTTTTTCAAAAGCAAATTTTAAGGCAAAAAGTAATATAATAGCACAAGAAGCTATTATGTAATACCGTTTTTTAGATAATTTCATATTTTTTTTTTCAAGAATAGAAAATATATTGACAGAGACCTAAATCACTAACAATATATTTTCAGATTAATAAGTTAAGCTATCGATTTACCTAAAGCTTCCCCTTTTTCAAAAGCCCATTCGCATGCTGCGCCAAATAAACCTATAGCAGCGTGATTGATAGTTTAGTTGTTCTGGCTCAAAGACGGGATGCTTTTGCGTAGCGCTGTGGTAACTCAATTTAGTTAATTGTAATTTTCAATAGAGAAAAAAAAATAAGTAAAAAAGTGATGATTTTTTTTACTTATTTTAAATTTTATTTCTGATAAATCAGAGTGTTATCTATTTTTTTAGCCGTAAAAACAGATACTATTCTACTCATATATTCAGCATGTCCTAAAAGCACATAACCACCAGGGTTGAGCATGTCATAAAATGTCATTGCCACCTCTTTTCTAGATGCATCATCAAAATATATAAGCATATTTCTTGAAAAAATAACATCAAACTTTCCAAGTTTTCTCATCTGTGTTTTGTCAAATACATTTGCC
>NVSD01000149.1 GCA_002401105.1 Flavobacteriaceae bacterium
AGCCACGACCAACCTTTTTTCTCGCTTACGGCATTAAAAGCAKYAMTAGSWSWRMKWWAYRCSTYAAWKYAYNNTWKAAWATATTCAGGTATTCCGCCTTTGTTGTGGCTACTATTTTTATACGAATTGCACTTTCTATAAAGCCGTATTACGATGTTATTATAGGGATAACTGCTGCTGTATTTGTATTGCTCCTTACGCTTTCTTATAATTATTTTTTAAAGGATATTCCTCAACAAAAATTAGATGATTAATAAGTATTTAAACAAAAAATACTATTCCCAATCAGGCATAGATGCTTTTGAAATAATAAGAGTTCGTGAATTTGCATTCAGTTTTGAAGTGTAGATATAATTATCAGAAACTCCATCATTGGATGCGTTTACAAATATTATTCCTGATCCATCGGCAGAAAATCGAGGATCTAAATCGTTCGTTCCTGACGGTTTATTCTCCGACAAATCTATAGAAATTTTTGTATTTAAATCATACAAAAAAACATGAGAATCTAATTGCCTGTACGATGCATTTTCAAATCCTGAAATATCATATGTATATATTAATTTATCGCCTTGTACGGAAAAATCCAAACCACCTGCAGCTCCAGCAACTCCCGTCAAGACCACATCTATAATACTACCACTAAGGTCTATCGTGTAAATTTCTACTTGATATCCATTAAAATCGTTTGTTTTTATGGCTATTTTATCCAAGGAGGCATTCCACGTACATTCACTAATAAAGTTACCATTATCTGTAGAATACAACAATTCCAATTCCGTTCCGTTACTATTTATTTTATATAATTTATCATAATTCGGATAAATTAGACTCCCTCCATCCGGCGACCATGAAAAATCTAATTCATTATAATCAAATCCTACAATTGGCTTTTCACTAGTAACCTGCCTTTTATTAGAACCATCCGTATTCATAATAAATATATGAGCGGTGTTATTTACAAAAGAAAGATAAGCCAACGTGTTATTTACAGGGTTTTTTCGAGGTCGCCACGAGTTTTCACCATCTAAAGACACTTTAAACTCATCAACTAGTTCATTATTTTCATCAATCACTGCAGAAAAAACACCACTTAAAAGATTTTCATTTTTCACAAATAACAATCGGTTGAAAGGCACTGGTTTTGTTGTAAATGAGAATACACTACTGAGTACCTCGGCATTTACACCGTCACTTACTCCTACTTGCCAAAAATATTTAGTCCCAAAAAATAARTTATTTATCGTATAAATAGTATCTGTCAAGTCTTTAATTTCTATGATTTCATTATTTCTATCGTTACCAACTTCTAATCGATATAAAATACTATCCTCTTCAGGATCTGAAGATTGCCAACTAAATAACACCTCTAAATCTAGTAAATCCGACAAGTTTTCAGGACTTAATAATGTAGGTGTACTTGGAGGACTGTTTAAGGCCGTTTCTACTAAAAGTTCAAATACAACATTTGTAGTACTATTTATAGTAACTGTAGCAGGCTCAAACTGTGTTACAAATCCATCCTTTTTTGCAGAAACCGAATAATCACCTACAGAAACTTCCTCAAACACAAAATTACCTTCTGCATCAGAAAACCCAGTTGTATTAATTGATGACACCGTAATTTTAGCATTTTCTACAGGTAAAAAGGTCAAATCTTCGACCACTTTCCCTGTTAATTTTCCCTGACCACCCATTTCTATTGGATCATCCTTACAAGCAGATAACATTAAAATTGTCACCAATAAATTACACACAAAAAAATTTTTCATAATATCTTAATTAATCAAACAAAACGGCATTTACTCTTTTATATGGTTTCCCAAAATATATATTTATTCCTGCTCCAAATTTCCAATAATAATCATCATTTGTACCATGTATAATTTCTTCCAATTCATCACTAAAATATAAGTTTTGTTCACCAAAGACTAGCAATCCTATTTTTGGAGACACAAAATATTCTAAACCCAGACCATACTGCCCTTTAAAATGAGGCATCTGTCCATCTATTTTAGTAATAGTACCAACCCCCGCATAAATAAAAGGTGATATTTTTTCGAATTGTAATAATTCATAAGAAAGATTAACATCCACAGTTGCAAATTTTTCATAAAATACATTGGTGTTTTTTAGTTCTTGATACCCCAGTCCTATTTGTAAACTTAGAGGGATTTTTTTTAGATACAACTTAAACGATGCATTAGCACTAAGAGCAAATTCTGGAGATGGTAAATCGTTAGAAACACTCGTAGATCCTACGGTCAAATTTAGTGCGGTCATACCTCTGCGATCTGATAATCTCCTATTTAACAAAATTGTAGACTTCGCTTGTTTAAGCTCTATATCGTACTTTTCTTTTAATAATCTCACGACAGTTTCCCCTCCTTTTACTTTCCATATTCCTTCAATTGTCCCTTCCACAATTAATAGTTCTACTGCCTTATCTATTGCTTCCTTTACAGCCAATTGATTCGGTTCGTTTGTAGTATAACCTGTTTCTACTTCTAACAACCTTTTTAAAGCGACATATCTATACAAATTTGCTGAAACTCCTTGAGATAGAATTGTTTTAGATACATATACATTTTTAAGGATTTCACCATTTAAAGTAGAAACTGCCCTTAGATAAATTGTTATTCTATCTTCTCTATATTGATTAGAAACCCCTGCTCCAAAATACCGTAATCCTGACCCTCCTGATATAATATTGGTATCGTAGGATACTACCCCACCTTCCAATATAATTCCGGCAAATAGAAGTGGAGGTATAGAGGTGGTTTTATCTTTTTTATCATTTGCATATTGCTTACGTGTAGAACGAATAATCTGACGTTCATTTAATAAATTACTCACGTTCTCCCTTTCTACGGGCGTAAAAAACTTACTATCGGCCAATGATTTCAATAAAATAGAAGTACCTCCTTGCGTCACAGCTGTACTCCAACTACCTCCTGTTTCACTTGCTTTATATTGCCCCGTTTGATCTCTAAATTTATATACCCCTACCATTATTGGATTCACTGGTTGTAGTCCTTTGGACAATCTGTTTTTACTCGTATTCTCTCCAATTCTAGCTGCTGACGTGGCCATAGGTTGATTAAAATATGCACCACAACTCTGCAGCATTACAAAAAAGAAAAAAAGTAGTCTGTAAGTATTCTTTAGATTAAGCATTGGGTATCGTAATTTGAGTTTGATCTCCTGTGGAGGTATCTAAAACATTTATTAATAAACCATTTATAGTAGGTGATATATCTACCACTAAACTACCAAAAACATAAGTCCCTATGGTAAAACTAGTTTCCCCAAATTCTTGTTGAAACAAATCTCTTGATAAAGCATTCAGTAATTGCCTATTTAATGAATCCGTAAACTCTTCTAATTCCGTTTTCTGTTTAAAATCTGTATCTATTTCTTCCTTAAATTTATTTTGAGCTGCTGCTGACGCTAAAATTTGCTGATAATTAAACGTGTCTCCACCAAAAAAAGGACTGATAGGTTTGTAGGTTAATTGTTGACCATAGACACCTAGACTAAGCAGAAATAAAATTAGTATTGTCAAATAGTTTTTAATCATAACTCATCTATTTAAAATTGATTTTCGTTTGATAATAAAGTAGTCGTTAATTAGTTTAATATTKKKGRAGTTTAAAGAGTGCYYKCCGCTGCTTATGATACATTAACACWCGRTTAAAYGCRAYAAGTGCAGCWYTTCTTAAAWAYTCCTCRTCTGCYCTWGGTCTGAACTCAAAAATGGTTCTATCATCTATTTGTATGGTAATAATACTACTACGCCCGAATGTGGGTTTTTCTTTTATAAAAATGTAAAAGTTAAATTTATACGATTGAGACTGATACCTTTGATGGAAAAAATCATAAAAATCTTTCCCCATTTTTGTACGCATTTCTTCAATTACTAACCCTGTAATCTCAATATCATCCTCTAATAACGGTTTATTCTGATTTGTTACTTCTATTAGACTAATTTCTACAGAATCTTTAGCTATAACAAGTTTTCCTTTTTTTATAAACAAATAAATTTTTAATAACTCTCCTTCTTGAATATTTTGTTGAATCGTTGCTAAAAGTTTTTCTTCGTTTGGAGCTAATGAAAAATAGCCAGATTGATCACTTTTTGAATAATTACCCGACGCTCCTTTTTTAAGTGCTAGCATAAAATAATTTAACTCCTGAATATAAATTGATTGCTTATTATTGACTCTCGCTTTTACAACAACCAAATCATCCTTTTTAGAATATTCCAAATTGGCTTTAATCTTAAAATTATCTTGAGCCGATAAACCCCCAAAACAAATCATAATAACACCTATGGATAGCATAAAAGTTTTCATTTATTGATTCCAGATTATAAGTGATGAATAGTTCCCTTTTTGATATATTTTAATCCTATCGGATAATGAATTATTACCAATAACTTGAATGCTATTATGTATTCCTATTTGAGCTACATTAAAACTTACATTCTCCCTCCCGTAATAACTAAAAAACTCCATGCTATTTGAATTTCCAAATTGATGTATTTTAATCTTAGCCGATAAATTATATACTTGTATGTTATTATCACTTCCAACTTGAACTATATTTTCAACAAGATTTTTAGTTGTTGTTAATTTTTTAAACAACGTAAATTTATCTCTCATAAATACATCGTTATCATTTATTAATTGTCCATAGCTCAAAGAAAAAACAGCACAAAAACTACATAAAAGAATCCATTTTATAGAAAGCTGCATAATATTTTATTTAAAAAAGGGCGCAATAAAAACCACGCCCTTCAATTAGTTGGTTAGTTAGTTAGTAGCAATTATACCCAATTATTAATTCTGAACATTTACGTAAGAATTAAATGCTCCAAACTGAGTTCTACTAAAAGAATCACCATTTGATGTTTGAGAAGATGTAATACTATTAGCAAATCCTATTTGAAGTGTATTCACAGTATTATTATTCCCTAATTGTTCCCCATCAAAACTATTAAAAATTCCAAATTGAATATTTTTAGTATAGTTACGATTACCTACCTGATTGCTTTTAACATAATTAAAGGCTAATCCTTGGACTGTTACAGCTATATTACCATTTCCATCTTGATCAATGTCTGCCATATTCCCTAATCCAATTTGAGTTATTCTTGAACGATTCCAATTTCCAGTCTGATCTTGATTTGCATAATTATAAGCAAATCGTTGCGTTGCACGTGCATAATTATTCTGACCAAATTGAGTCTGCATAATCTCATTATGCGCCCCTCTTTGGTTAGCCCATGCTTTATTCCCTGGTACAGCATTAGCTCCTGATCGCTGATCCTGTGTCACTTTATTTTTATGTCCTCTTTGATAAACAGAACCATAATTATTATCATACCTTTGTAACTGAGAAGACTCATTCTCATCTCCCATCTGAACAGCTACCTGAACATTATCCTCTGCCCATCCTACACCTTGAGACTGAGTAGATTTATTCTTATACCCTCTTTGAGTAATCGTAGCCTCATTCCTATCACCTTGCTGATCAATTGAAGACCAGTTCTCATATCCAATTTGAGTATTGTAAGCCTTGTTTCCTACTCCACCCAAAACATTCATTTGACCATCCTGATCAATACTCGAATAATTCAAATTTCCTGTTTGACTATTACTAGCCATGTTACCTATCCCTGTAGTTGTCCCCACTGCAGTGTTTTGCCCCATAATTAAAGCTACCCCACAAAAAAATGCCAATGCACTAAAAATTGCTTTTTTCATAATARRWKMYYWNTMARRKTCTGTAATTTGAGTTACCAAGACTTCACCTTCGTTAAAAAGATGAAACTGATCTACATTCTCTATGATTTTCACTTTTCCTGCACCGATTTTTCCTCCGACAGCTCTACCTTGAGTGATGATTTTTTTGTCATCTTCATCAGCAATAAGTCTAAATG
>NVSD01000150.1 GCA_002401105.1 Flavobacteriaceae bacterium
AATTGCAACTTTAAATCCGATTTAAAGTTTACGGAGTGCTATCTAAAGTCAATAATAATTAACAATTCAGCATTTCAAAAGAATGTAATATTTAAGCAAACTGAAATTATTAGCGGGATTCATTCAGAATCTGTGATTTATAATGGAAGCTTTAAAATTCTTAATTCAACTTTAAAAGGATACTCCTACTTTAAGAAAAATGAATTTAGACCAAATTCTGTTCAAACCGAATTTCTTATTAAAGAATGTGATAACATTGAATACATAAGTTTCGAGGACAGTTCTTTTGATATATCTACTGCAATAGTAAAGTCAACTTTTAATAAAGAAGTTCAATTCGTTAATTGTAAAATTAAATATGGTATCAAATTTATTCCCTGTTTCTATCCTTTCCTTTCCATCTTCAAACCATCTTTTACGATACATTCTAAGACGATAAACAGAATCTTTCTCTTCCCATCTAATATTATCCGCAAGAATCTTATACTTGAGCTGAATGCCATCAAATCGTTCGTAGGAAAAYTTATARGCTTTATTCCCCGTTAAGTTCACTGTTTTAAAATGTACAATCTCTGAATCACTCAACTGTAAAGTTACGTCCGAGGCGGTAGTTTTAGTTCTTTTCCTTTTACGRATAAATTCCTCGCTAAACTCCTCCATCCCTTTATTACTATGAGGCACTACAAAGTGATTCATCCCTAAGGCAACCATCGTTACAATAGTTCCCCCAATAAAATAAGGATACAAAAACCTTCTAAATGAAATTTGTGCACTGTGAATGGCTATRATKTCCGTGTTATTAGACAATTTAGAYGTAAATAGAATAACCGCAATAAAAAGCCCTAAAGGMAGAAATGTATTACCATAAATGATAATAAARTTCAMATAATACTCCTTAATAATTGTTCCTACCGTCAAAGTATCATGACGTAGGAATTTATCTACTTTTTCAGAAATATCTATTGCTATTGCTATTGGTATCAATAGAACTAGTACCAGTCCTAGTGTAGAAAGGTATTTCTTTAATATGTATTTATCTAATATTTTCAATTTACAAACGCTTATTCATTTGTTTAACCATCTTATCTTTCCAAGTCGAAAAATCACCTGCTAAAATATGTTTTCTAGCTTCACGTACCAACCACATATAAAAACCTAAATTATGAATGGTTGCAATTTGCTTTCCTAACAATTCTTTGGCTGCAAATAGGTGACGTAAATATGCTTTTGTATACATAGAATCCACAAATGTCATTCCTCCTTCATCAATAGGAGAAAAATCCATTTCCCATTTCTTGTTCTTTATGTTAATGGTTCCGTGTGCCGTAAATAACATTCCGTTTCTAGCATTACGTGTAGGCATTACACAGTCAAACATATCGACACCTAAGGCAATATTTTCTAAAATATTAATTGGAGTACCAACTCCCATTAAATATCTAGGCTTATCGACTGGTAAAATACTACAAACTACATCCGTCATTGCATACATTTCCTCTGCCGGTTCCCCCACAGACAATCCACCAATGGCATTCCCTTCCGCTCCAACTGAAGCGATAAACTCTGCCGATTGCTCGCGTAAATCCGTATAAGTACTTCCTTGAACAATTGGGAAAAATGTTTGATTATACCCATATTTAGTTGGGGTAATTTCCAAATGATTGATGCATCTTTTCAACCATCTATGTGTCATATGCATAGATCGTTTTGCATATTTATAATCACAAGGATACGGTGTACATTCATCAAAAGCCATGATAATATCGGCTCCGATTACACGCTGCGTTTCCATAACATTCTCAGGAGAAAAGAAATGGTAAGAACCATCAATATGACTCTTAAACTTCACCCCTTTTTCGTTAATTTTTCTAGTGTTTGATAACGAGTATACTTGGTACCCTCCACTATCTGTTAAAATATTACGATCCCAGTTCATAAACTTATGTAATCCACCCGCTTTTTCTAATATTTCGAGTTTCGGACGTAAGTATAAATGATAGGTATTTCCTAATATGATATCCGGGTTTATTTCGTCTTTTAATTCTGATTGATGAACACCTTTTACTGTTCCTACAGTACCCACGGGCATAAAAATTGGAGTTTCAATTTTTCCGTGGTCTAATGTTACTGTTCCTGCACGCGCTTTACTGCGGTGGTCTGTTCCTTTAATTTCAAATTGCATAAAGGCAAAGATATACAATCACAACTATTTAAAATTCATTTACAGCAAAAAGGTAGTCCTAAAAACAAAAAAATCACGTTTCTTATCGAAACGTGATTTTTTAAAACTATTGAAGGTATAAACTCCTTCTATATTCTATAATTTATTTAGTAAATTCTATATTTTAATCCCACCATTACATTTCCTAATGGCATCGGTACTAGATTAGTCTCCGTATATTCCTCATTAAAAATATTATTTGCAGTAAGGGATACTTCTAATCCTTCGTTTATATGTGCAATCACTTTTGCATCCAATACGTTATAACTTTCTCCATCGGTACGTTCCACATAGCGATATGAAATATTTTGGCTAATGATTTTTGAAAAACGAGTATTTAGTCCAATATTAAATTGATGTTTTAAACTATTTAAAGAATATCTAGAAAAATCTACCGTATCATCATTTATCTCATCATCTATAAAACTATAACCTAAATCCACTCCTTGTTTAAATGTAGCCAACTTAAATTGATAACTTACCGAGGTGTCAAAACCTCTAGTTGTCACTTCACTAAAATTCTGGGATTGCCATTTATCATCCATATTATCTTTTGTCCAATCGATCAAATCATCTGAATCACGGTTAAACAAGGCGAAAGTAATTTGTAAATTATCTCCTAAATATTTCATACCTATTTCCTCTGCCAATGCAGATTCTGGCTGTAAATCAGAATTCCCTAAGGTAGTAGGTCCAACGTAATACAAATCCGTATAAGTAGGAACACGATATGTATATCCAATATTTCCAAATAACTTAAAACGATTATTCAAACTATATCCTATATCAAAACCCGGTAAAAATTGAGTGTCAAAATCCGAAAATGAACTCACAGCAACGCCTAATGTAACATCCCATTTTTTCAATTGATCAAAACGTTGTTCAAAAAAACCTGTAATTGCAGTACGTTGGTGATCACCTAAGTTATTACTCACTATAAATGAACGTGCAATATCAACACCAATTCCTGTTTTACCAAAACTACTTTTATAAACAACATTTGTTTCTACTCCCACTTTATTATTTATATGTAAGTTTCTGTAATAACTAGGGTTATCACGTATAAGTAGATACATATCTTGGTTTCTTCTCCAATAAGCTCTCGGTTTAATTTTAAAATTTCCTGTTATAATATCAGTTGAAATCCCCACTAAACTGGTTTGTGTTTCTTCATATTGCTCCGTGTAGGTAGGAGTTGCATAAAACCCATTAGATCCAAATTTACGTTCTGCAAAAGACCCAATCAAATCAATGCTTCCTATAGATCCTTTTAAGAAAATATTTTTGTTTTCAAAATCTGTATTATATCTATACCCATCCGACTTTTGATATCCTACGTTTGCAAATAAGGTTCCTTTGTCAAAAATATGACTTACAGCGATACTTGCTTTTTTGTTTTCATAAGAACCATATCCAACGMTTGCCGTAAGTCCGTTTTCTTTAATTTTCTTAGTGATAATATTTACAGCTCCTGTAAAAGCATTCTGTCCATAAATACGAGCTGCAGGACCTTTAATTATCTCAATACGTTCAATGTTATCTAGTGATAAAATAGCGTTCATAGTATGATGTCCCGATTGAGAATCATCCATTTTAATTCCGTCAATAAGTAATAATGTTTGCTCAAAATTACCTCCCCTGATGTACAAATCACTTTGCATACCATCTATACCTCTTCTACGAATATCAACTCCAACAACATGTTGCAACAAATCTGCAGTATTAGTTACTGCCATGGAATTTATTTTATCAGCTGAAATTATTTCAATAGATCGGGAAGCTTTGGAAAAAGGGACTTCAATTCTATTGGCTGAAATTAATATTTCTTTTAATTTTATAGTGTCTTTTTTTTGAGACCAACTTAGCGTACTTATAGCGCATAGCAATACTATAAGGCTTATCTTTAAATGTTTCATAATTCAATGTTTGAAAGCACAAATGTAGTCATCAAAATACACTTGGCAAGTTATAAACAAAAAAAAAGCTGAACTTTCGTTCAGCTTTTTTTTTGTTGTTATGCTTCGCCCGTAGGCCCAAAATTCATTGGGACAGGGACTTGTTCATAGTCTTTTATTTCACCATGAGATTCTTCAAAACGTTTTACGTTATCTGCCAATGCTTTTACCAAACGTTTGGCGTGTTGCGGCGTTAAAATAATTCTAGATTTTACTTTAGCCTTAGGTTGCCCAGGCATTACAGAAATAAAATCTACGATAAACTCAGAAACAGAATGGTTAATTATTGCCAAATTAGAATAAATTCCATCTGCCATTTTTTCGTCCAATTCTATATTCAATTGTCCTTCGTTTTTATTTTTTGAATCACTCATATTGGTTTATAAATTTTTATCCATTTCGTCTTGAGATCCAACAATAATGTTTTCGTAATTACGCATACCGGTTCCGGCAGGAATTCTTTTACCAACAATTACGTTTTCTTTCAATCCTTTTAAGTTATCCACTTTACCATGTACAGCTGCTTCGTTTAATACTTTTGTAGTTTCCTGGAAGGAAGCTGCAGAAATAAACGATTTGGTCTGTAACGACGCTCTAGTAATACCTTGTAAAATTTGTTCTGCTGTTGCAGGATGCGCTTCACGAGCTTCTACTAAATTCTTATCATCTCTACGAAGTTTAGAATTTTCGTCACGTAAATCACGTGGAGAAACAATCTGACCTTCTTTTAATGTATCAGAATCACCAGCATCAGTCACAACTTTTTTACCGAAAATACCATCATTCTCGTCAATAAAGTCATTTTTATGTACCAATTGGTTTTCTAATAATAACGTATCTCCAGAGTCTACAATCTTAACTTTACGCATCATTTGACGTACTACTACTTCAAAATGCTTATCGTTAATTTTTACCCCTTGTAGTCTATATACCTCTTGAATCTCATTTACTAAGAACTCTTGCACTGCTGCAGGCCCTTGAATTTTTAAGATATCAGAAGGAGTAACAGCTCCATCAGATAAAGACATACCCGCTTTTATAAAGTCATTTTCTTGTACTAAGATTTGACTTGATAATTTTACTAAGTATTTCTTGATATCACCTAACTTAGATTCTACGATAATTTCACGGTTACCACGTTTAATTTTACCAAACGTTACAACTCCATCAATTTCCGATACAACCGCTGGGTTAGAAGGATTACGTGCTTCGAATAATTCCGTTACACGAGGTAGACCCCCTGTAATATCCCCTGCTTTTCCTGATTTACGAGGAATCTTAACAAGAATATCACCTGCTTCGACTTCTAATCCATCTTCAATCATTAGGTGAGCTCCTACTGGTACGTTATAAGAACGTAATACTTCGTCATTGTTATTCATCACTAATAATGATGGAATAACTTTTTTATTTTTAGACTCCGTTATTACTCTTTCTTGGAAACCAGTTTGTTCATCGGTCTCAACACTAAAGTTCATTCCTCTTTCGATATTTTCGTAAGAGATTTTCCCTTTAAATTCAGAAACGATTACACCGTTAAATGGATCCCATTCACAGATCTCATCTTTACGAAAACCCATTAATCCCATTTCTAAAGGAATTTTAATCGCTCTAAGTTCTTTCTCTCGCTTTTTATCAGTACCCAGCCAAAAAAC
>NVSD01000151.1 GCA_002401105.1 Flavobacteriaceae bacterium
TTTGTACTTTTGCCAAAATTTAGATTATAAATATGATTTTACCAATTACTGCACATGGCTCTCCTATTTTACGTAAAATAGGTGTAGATATTTCAAAAGATTATGAAGGCTTAGACGCCCTCATTGATAATATGTTTGAAACCATGGATAATGCAAATGGTGTAGGACTTGCAGCACAACAGATAGGAAAAGCGATACGCTTATTTATGGTAGATGCTTCTCCCTTTGCTGATGACGATGAGCTAGACGAAAAAGAACGTGCTTTTTTAGCTGGTTTTTCTAAAGTATTTATCAATGCAAAAATAACAAAAGAAGAAGGAGAATTATGGTCCTTTAACGAAGGGTGCTTGAGTATTCCAGATGTGAGAGAGGACGTTTTCAGAAAAGAGATCATCACTATTGAGTATCTAGATGAGAATTTTGAACCTCATACAGATGTAATATCAGGAATTGCTGCTCGTATTGTACAACACGAATACGACCACATAGAAGGGATCCTTTTTACAGATAAAGTCTCCTCTTTAAAAAAGAGATTATTAAAAAAGAAATTAGAAAATATAGCCAAAGGAAAGGTTGATGTCGATTACAGAATGAAATTTCCTAAGTTAAAACGATAAGAAACATATATGGATTTAAAAAAAATAGTTGCCGTAAGTGGTAGACCAGGATTGTACGAAATTAAAGCACAGTCAAAAGGAGGAATAATAGTAGAATCTTTATTGGACGGTAAGCGCTTTCCAATTACTGTAACACACAATGTAAGTGTTTTAAACGATATTGCTATTTACACCTACGAAGAGGAAGTACCCTTAAGAGAAATTTTCAAAACTATTTTTGAAAAAGAAGATGGAAAAATAAGTGTTACTCACAAATCTAGTAACAAAGAATTGACTTCTTTCTTTAGCGAAATTTTACCTAACTACGATGCAGAACGCGTGTACGCTTCTAACATAAAAAAAGTAGTACAATGGTATAATTTATTGGCTGATAAAAACTTTGATTTCTCTGCTGTTGTTGAGGAAGAAACTGAAGAAACAGTAGAAGCATAATGAATAACCGCAAACAACAACTCGAAGCATTTGAGCGTTTGTTGGATATAATGGATGAATTACGATTGAAATGTCCGTGGGATAAAAAGCAGACATTTCAATCCCTTCGCCATTTAACCATCGAAGAAACTTATGAACTTGGCGATGCTATTTTGGACAATAACCAAGAGGAAATCAAAAAGGAATTAGGGGATTTGTTGTTGCACATTATATTTTACGCAAAAATAGGATCTGAAACTGGGCATTTTGACATGGCTGATGTAGCCAACGAAATTTCTGAAAAACTTATTTATAGACATCCTCATATCTACGGTGATGTAAAAGTCGCGAATGAGGAAGAAGTAAAACAAAACTGGGAAAAGCTAAAGCTTAAGGAAGGGAAATCTTCCGTTTTAGAGGGGGTTCCTAAATCCTTACCTGCGTTAGTGAAAGCAGCGCGAATCCAAGAAAAAGTCGCTGGGGTTGGTTTTGAATGGAAACAATCCACACCCATTTTAGCCAAAATAAAAGAAGAAATTCAAGAGCTAGAGCATGAAATTGCTCACAACAACCATGACGCCATTGAAGATGAATTTGGAGATGTTTTATTTGCATTAATAAACTATGCTCGCTTTCTAAAGATAAACCCAGAAAACGCCTTAGAGCGCACCAATAAAAAGTTTATCGCACGTTTTCAATTCATAGAACAAAAGGCAAAAGATCAAGGACAATCAATCACCGATTTAACATTGGCTGAAATGGAGCAATTCTGGATAGATGCTAAGACTGGCATCCAATAAATTACAAGTTCCAATCACTATCCCCTACTTCAATTATACATTCAATAATTTACTGTTGAATATACGCCCCAAATTACAGAATTCTCAATAAATTTGATTAAATTAGTTCTTTGATAAAAGAATTTATTTATGCCAAAAACACTCATTATAACTGGTGGTAGTAGAGGATTAGGACTCGGTATCGCTAAACGTTTTCACAAGAAAGGATTTCGTGTATTTTCCATAGCACGTACGCAGCTAAAAAAATGTTACGAAATAGAACAAATACAATGTGATATTTCTGACCCTACTGCATTAAAAACCGCCTTTGATTCTATTTTCAGCAACATTAATCCACAGACTACAGAATCTATCATACTTATTAACAATGCAGGAATGTTAGGAGATGTTGATACCATAGGTAATATTTCCTTGGAAAACATCCAACAGACCATACATGTAAACTTAACTGCTCCCATGCAAACGAGTGCGCTATTTATTAAGCAAACAGAACATTGGAAATGTCGTAAAAACATTATTAATATCTCTTCTGGAGCAGCACATAATGCCTACGGGAGTTGGAGTATGTACTGCGCTTCTAAAGCAGGGCTAGATATGATGGCTAAAGTAATTTCTAAAGAGCAGAAAAAAAGAGAATACCCTATTAAAATAGCCAATATTTACCCAGGTGTAGTGGATACTGATATGCAAGCAGAAGTACGTGCAACACCACCTGAAAAGTTTAAATCCTCACAGCGATTTATTGAGTTTCATTTAAAAGGAGAACTTTTAGCCCCAGATGATGTTGCTAAAATTATATATAAGCTCTACAAAAAGAAAAAGCTAAATGGTGGTAAAGCGATTGATGTAAGGAAGGTTTAAACTCCGGTTTTACTAATTCTTTCTAAATAGAAGTAATCATAAAATTTACATCGACCTAATATTAAAAAAAATGAACTATAAATTTATTTTTGGCTTCATACTCTTATGTTCTTTAACTGCCACAGGACAACAGCACAAGACATACGAAACAGAGAAAGTATGGAGAGTTAACTTTTTAAATCCGGCCATTGAATTGGAAATGCCGACAGGATCAAAAACTACATTTTCAGCAGCTATTGGTATTGGTTATGGTGGTGGCTATCCTGATTTAACATTTGGTGGTAGTGGTTTTATTTACATCATTTCCCCTTTCGTAGATTTGCAGGAAAAGTGGTTTTATAATTTTGAGAAAAGAATCTCTAAAGGAAAATTAGTACGTAATAATTCTGGTAATTTTGTTTCAGCCCGTTTTATATCAAGAGGTAATTCTATAGCAGAGAACATTTCAAGAACTTCGGACTTTGATTTTGCTTTCGGGCCCACTTGGGGATTTCAAAGAAACTATAAAAATAATTNNTTCWTTTACTTTTTGATATTGGTCCCCAATATTATTTCGACACCGAAGGAAATGCAAATATATTCCCGCTTGTATTTCAACTTAATTTAGGTTTTGATTTATAATCCGCTTTAAATTGACAACATAAAGAAAAAGCCTGTAATCTCACGATTACAGGCWTTTATTTTATACTATTGAATCTCTTTTTATAAAGCAGCTAAACTCGACTTTAAAGTCTCTATTTTAGCTTCGGCATCTGCCTGCTTACTACGTTCAATTTCAATAACCTTAGGAGGTGCATTGTTCACAAAACGCTCGTTACTCAACTTTTTCAATACAGAATTTAAAAATCCTTCTGTATATATAAGTTCTTCTTCTAATTTTTCTTTTTCCGCTTCTACATCAACCTCACCTACCATCGGAATAAAATATTCATTCGATTTTACACGGTAACTTAAAGCGCCATCTACTTTTTCAGAAACATAAGATAATTCAGAAACATTCCCCATTTTTTGGATTACTGCATCAAAATTAGTTGCTGCTTTTTCGTTGTTAATTACAAACAATTCGATGGTGTCCTTAAAGGCAATATTTTTATCTTTTCGAATCGTTCTAATTCCAGAAATAACTTCTTTAACCACCATAAACTCTTTTAAAAGCAAGGTATTAATTTCCTTTGTCTTTGGATACTCCGCAATAATAAGTGCTTCCTCAGTAGTTCTCTCTGTAATATTTTGCCATAATTCCTCTGTAATAAAAGGCATATATGGATGTAATACTTTTAAATTATCTTCAAAAAACGCGATAATAGCTTTGTATGAYTTAGCATCAATTGGTTGTTGATAACCAGGCTTCACCATCTCCAAGAACCATGAAGAAAAATCGTCCCWGAATAATTTATACAAACTCATCAAGGCTTCACTAATTCTGTATTGCTCAAACGATTTATCGATATCTGCAATTACTTCTTGGAATTTAGATGCATACCATTCAATCGCAATTTTTGCCGACTCAGGTTGCTCTATATCTTCGGAAACTWCCCATCCTTGTACTAAACGGTAAGCATTCCATATTTTATTAGAGAAATTACGTCCTTGTGCACATAAYTCTTCTTCRAATAACAAATCGTTTCCKGCAGCAGCACATAATAGCATTCCTACACGTACTCCATCTGCTCCGTATTTTTCCATCAATTCGATAGGATCTGGAGAGTTCCCTAAAGATTTAGACATTTTTCTACCTTGTTTATCTCTTACAATTCCTGTAAAATAAACATTGCTAAAAGGTTTTTGATCTTTAAACTCATACCCAGCAAAGATCATACGAGCCACCCAGAAGAAAATAATATCTGGTCCCGTTACTAAATCATTTGTAGGATAGTAATATTTAAAATCTTCGTTTTCTGGATTGCGAATTCCATCAAAAACAGAGATAGGCCATAACCACGAAGAGAACCAAGTATCCAATGCATCTGGATCTTGTGTTAAATCCGTTACTTTTACATCCTTTCCTAATTTTTCAGAAGCTAATTTACTGGCTTCTTCAATTGTTTCTGCAACAACAAAGTCGTTGACTCCTTCATCATAAAAATAAGCAGGAATCTGATGTCCCCACCATAATTGACGAGATATATTCCAGTCACGGATATTCTCTAACCAATGTTTATAGGTACTATTATAATGTTTTGGATATAATTTTATTTCTTCATCTTCTAATACTGCCTTTAATGCAGGAGGTACAATAGAATCCATTTTCAAGAACCATTGCGCAGAAATTTTAGGTTCAATCACTGCCTTAGTACGTTCCGAAGTTCCTACTTTATGCATGTGTTGTTCAACTTTCACCAAACAACCTAATTCTTTCAATTCAGCGGTAATTTCCTTGCGAACAACAAAGCGATCTTTTCCTTGGTAATGCAATCCGTTTTTATTCAAACTCGCATCATCATTTAAAATATCAATTACTTCTAATTGATGCTTCTCCCCTAATACTTTATCATTTTGATCATGAGCTGGAGTTACTTTTAAACAACCTGTACCAAATTCGATATCTACATATTCATCTTCAATAATAGGAATAGACCTGTTTGCAATAGGCACAATTGCACGTTTCCCTTTTAAATGAGAAAATCTAGGGTCGTTTGGATTGATACAAATAGCAGAATCTCCTAAAATAGTTTCAGGTCTGGTAGTTGCTACAGTTAACACATCGTCAGAACCTTCAATTTTATAGGTAATATAATAAAGATTCCCCATTTTTTCTTCAAAAATAACTTCCTCGTCAGACAAGGTAGTTTTTGCAGAAGGGTCCCAGTTTACCATTCTATACCCACGGTAAATCAATCCTTTTTTAAATAAATCAACAAAAATGGTATTAACGGCCTCACTCAAATCAGGGTCCAAGGTGAATTTTGTACGTTCCCAATCACAAGAAGCACCTAATTTTTTTAATTGCTCTAAAATGATACCTCCATGTTTATCAGTCCAGTCCCAAGCGTGTTTCAAAAACTCATCTCTTGTAAGATCCGCTTTATCTATCCCTTCTTCTTTTAATTTAGCAACTACTTTTGCTTC
>NVSD01000152.1 GCA_002401105.1 Flavobacteriaceae bacterium
AAGTGAGTAAAAAACAGTGTTATTTAATGCTGTTTTTTACGAAACTTAAGTGATAAAATTTAATGAGTTAATAAAAAAAATACTATTTAGAAATGTAAATAGTATTTTTTTATACAAATTTGAGACTATACTAGTAATACGTTTATTATTCTACTTGTTGCTTTGGGCACTGGTTTTGGAGTGGAATAAATAGGAACATCATTTTTGAAGTTTAAATTGTTTGTGAAATCTCATGTTAACAATTACTGTTTTATATTTAATTCTTTAAAAAGGAATTGATTGCTTTTTTTAAAAATTAACTCACTACTCACTACTCACTACTCACTACTCACTACTAATTTAAGATTTAGGAATATTAGCTCCTACAAATTCTTCTCTAAAAAGATTCAATGCTCTATCAGCAGCAAGTCTTGTTTTAAAGTTAATAATTTGTACCTTCCAGTCTGGTAAATCGACTTTCATTTTAGAAGTGTAAGCTGGGAACATTTCATCAAATTTTTGTTGAACGGCATAGGCCTTTGTCTCATTACCATTATACAATTGAATTATATATCCTTTGGATTTAACTTCCGTTTGATTGTAATTTCTTTTCTTTTCGATCAACTGTTCGATTTTTGAATTATCGTTTTGAGCATTTAAAGATGAAATGCCGAAAAACGACAGAACGAGAACGGAGAAAACTATATTTTTACTGATATATTTCATGTATGTGAATTTTTTTTCAAATGTAAAACTTTATCCCTTAATTAACAGGGGTTTTAGCGCTATTTAGAATTGATATAAATTATGTTATTAGCGGATTTAAATTTCCAAACTTCAAGAGAAAGACTATTTTTGTCCAATCTTTGAGAATTTGGGCATTTTGCGCTCAATTCTCAGTGAAATAACCGTACCAAACTAGAAAGAAAAGATAACTAAAGTATGAAAAGTGTGAAAAAACACCATCCATTATCAAGGCTAATCGTGTGTAGCCTTGCTTTCCTATTACTTTTTTCTGTTAATTTATTGGCGCAAGAAGGTGATGCTTCTAAAGGAAAACAGTTGTTTAACGCAAACTGTGCAGCCTGTCATAAATTAGATAAGAGACTTGTAGGTCCAGCCTTAAAAGGGATTGGAGAAAAACGTAGCTTCGAATGGTTAAAAGCTTGGATTAAAGATAGCCAAGCCTTGATCAAATCTGGTGATGCAGATGCAAAGGCAATTTTTGAAGAATACAGCAGTATTCCGATGATGGCGTATCCTCAATTTAACGATCAAGATATTGCTGACATATTAGCATATACTGATGGTAAACCTGCTGTTGCTGCCACTCCTGCTGCTGATGATGTGGATCAGGAAGCTGTAGCTGCTGGTAAAAAAGTATTTAACGCCAACTGTGCGGCTTGTCATAAATTAGACAAGAAATTAGTAGGGCCTGCTTTAGGAGGTATTGCTGAAAAACGTGAAGTTGAATGGTTAAAAGCTTGGATTAAGGATAACAATGCTTTAGTTGCTTCTGGCGACAAATTAGCAAAAGAAGTGGCGGATAGTAACCCTGCTGCAATGACCTCTTTTCCGCAATTGTCAGAAAACGATTTAGATAACTTATTGTTATACTTTGAAGTTGGAAATAAACCGAAAAAAGCGCTTGTTGTAGATGGTAGTTCAAATGCCATGTACGAAACTGAAAAAGCGGGTGTATGGTCTACTTTAGGAATTACTTTAGGAGCTTTTATACTACTTGTAATTATTATTGCAGGATCGCTTAAAAAATTCCCAGGTGAAGAAGAACATAAAGAAAACTTATTAATTACCTTCTTTAAGAATCCATTTTTAAGATTCTTATTCTTAATCTTTTCTATATTATTAGGTATTTGGTTATTATTTGGTTGGTTTATGCAAATTGACGTAAACGAAGGGTACACACCTATTCAACCTATCGCATTTTCACATGCAGTGCATGCCGGAGATAATAAGATAGATTGTCAATACTGTCACTCATCGGCAAAACACAGTAAAACTTCTGGAGTTCCTTCAGCAAATGTTTGTATGAACTGTCACAAATCTATTTCTGAATATACAGGGCCATTATTTGATGGACATACAAAAGAGGAATTAGACGGTGAAATTGCGAAGATCTACGATGCAGTAGGTTGGGATGCAGACCAAGGAAAATATAAAGAGGAYSMYGTRSAGAAACCTATMGAATGGRTWCGTGTTCACAAYTTAGCWGATTTTGTGTATTACAATCACTCACAACACGTAACAGTTGCAGGCTTGGCTTGTCARAAATGTCACGGACCTGTRGAGGAAATGCACGAAATGACTCAATTCTCTCCRTTRACWATGGGATGGTGTATAGACTGTCACAGAGATACKGARGTAGATATGACTGAAAATGGATACTAYAAGAAAATCCATGATCAATTGGCCGAAAAATACGGTGTARAGAAGGTGACKGAAGCTCAGATGGGTGGATTGGAATGTGGAAAATGTCACTATTAATAACTAACGAAAGAAATAACAAATTATAAAATGGCATCAAACAAAAAATACTGGAAAAGTGTTGAAGARCTAGRMGAATCTAGTGCTGTTGTTGATACGTTAAGACAAAATGAGTTTGTTGAAGAAATTCCTACAGATGAGTTTTTGGGTGATAAAGAGACATTAGAATCTTCTTCTACCACACGTCGTGACTTTTTAAAATACGTTGGGTTCACAACGGCTGCTGCTTCGTTAGCTGCCTGTGAAGGACCTGTTGTAAAAACAATACCTTTTGTAATAAAACCTGAGGAAATTATCCCTGGGGTTGCAGATTATTATGCAACTACTATTGCAGACGGATTCGATTTTGCTAATATATTAGTAAAAGTTCGTGATGGACGTCCAATCAAGATTGAACCAAATAAAGAAGTTGGTGGATCTACCAATGCAAGAGTACAAGCATCTGTATTATCATTATATGATAGTAATAGATTGCAAGCACCTAGCGCTAACGGAGAAAAAATCGCTTGGTCGGCTGCTGATACAGCAATCGTAGCTAAGTTAAACGAATGTAAGGAAGCAAATTTACCGATYGTATTTTTATCGGGTTCATGTGCAAGTCCTTCTACCAAACGTTTAATTGGTGAATTCAAAGAAAAATACGGTGATGTTCGTCACGTAATCTATGATTCAGTTTCTGAAACTGGAGCTTTAGATGCCTTCGAAGCCATGTACGGAACACGTGCATTACCTGAATATAATTTAGAAAAAGCATCAGTAATTGTTTCTATCGGAGCAGATTTCTTAGGAGATTGGCAAGGTGGAGGATTCGAAGCTGGCTATGCAAAAGGACGTATTCCTACCAATGGAAAAATGTCTCATCATGCTCAGTTTGAATCTATCATGTCGGTTTCTGGAGCAAATGCTGATAATCGTACACGTATCCGTCCATCGGAAGAAGGATTGGCCTTGATAAAATTATATCAAGCAGTTATTGGGGGTATTTCTACCATGGAAATGTCACCATTAAATACAGCGATACAGAAAGCCGCAACTAAGTTGAAAGAAGCTGGAAGTAAAGGTGTTGTATTGGCTGGAGCAAACGATAAAAATGCACAGTTAGTTGCTTTGGCAATTAACAAGGCTATCGGAAGTGAAGTAATCAATCCTGCTGTTACTAAAAACGTGCGTCGTGGAAACGATGCAGAAGTTGCTCAGTTGATTGAAGATATGAACGCAGGTAAAATTGGAGCGGTATTAACCTATAATGGGAACGCTGCTTATACCTTGCCAAACGCAACAGAATTTGTAGCGGGATTAAAGAAGGTAAAACTTTCTGTCGCTTTCTCTACATCTAATGATGAAACTGCAGCAGCTGTACAATACGCATTAGCCACTCCTCATTATTTAGAGGCTTGGGGTGATGTAATGATCAAGACAGGGACTTATAGTTTAATACAACCGACTATTCAACCATTATTTGACACACGTCAATACCAAGACAGTTTGTTAAAATGGATGGGGAATGATACTTCTTTCTATGATTACTTAAAAGACTCATGGTCTACTAATGTATTGGAAGGAGCTTCATGGAATCAAGCATTGCACGATGGTGTATTTAAAGCATCAGCTTCAGACGCTACTGTTACAGCAGCAACTGTAGATGTAAATGCAGCATTAACAGCTTTAGGAAAACAATCAAATTCGGGTGAATTTGAATTAAAATTGTATTCTAAAACTGGATTGGGAGATGGTCAAATGGCCAACAACCCATGGTTGCAAGAATTACCAGATCCTATTACTAGAACATCTTGGGATAACTACTTAACCATGTCTAAAGTAGATGCGGAAAAATTAGGAGTGAAGAACTGGCATGTATCTAATGGAGCCTTAAATGGTAGTAATGTAGAAATTACTGTAAATGGTATTATGGAAGTGTTACCAGTTATTATTCAGCCAGGTCAAGCAGTTGGTTCTGTAGGAATGGCATTTGGATATGGTAGAAAAAACGGATTAAAAGCCGACATGCAAACAGGAGTGAATGCATTTCCTTTTTACAAAGGATACAATACTACTCAAACAGATGTAAGTATAAAATTGACAACAGGTGAGCATGAATTTGCTTGTGTTCAGTTACRAAATACCTTAATGGGTAGAGGGGATATCTTAAAAGAAACTACGTTAGATACTTTTAACGATCACTCTTTAAACCCAAAACGTACATGGAATAAAGTACCAATGGTAACTTTAAACCACAACGAAGTAGAAGCTACTACAGTTGATTTATGGACTAAATTTGATCGTTCTATCGGACATCACTTTAACTTATCTATCGATTTAAATGCTTGTACTGGATGTGGAGCCTGTGTAATAGCATGTCATGCAGAAAATAACGTAGCCGTTGTTGGAAAAGCAGAGATTAGAATGAGTAGAGATATGCACTGGTTGCGTATTGACCGTTATTACTCTTCTGAAGACACGTTTGTTGGGGATAACGAATTCAAAAATAATATTGATGGTTTACTTGGGAAAACAGGTTCTGTACAAGGATTTAAAAAGTTGGAAGACCCTTCTGATAATCCAGAGGTAGTATTCCAACCAGTAATGTGTCAGCATTGTAACCATGCACCTTGTGAAACTGTTTGTCCTGTGGCAGCAACATCACACGGTCGTCAAGGTCAGAATCAAATGGCTTATAATAGATGTGTTGGAACACGTTACTGTGCTAACAACTGTCCTTATAAAGTACGTCGTTTTAACTGGTTCCAATATCCAAATAACAAAGAGTTTGATTTCAATATGAATGATGACTATGGAAAAATGGTATTGAATCCGGACGTGGTTGTTCGTTCTAGAGGGGTAATGGAAAAATGTTCTATGTGTATTCAAATGACACAAGGAACTATTTTACAAGCCAAGAAAGAAGGACGTGAAGTACGCAAAGATGAATTCCAAACAGCATGTTCAAATGCCTGTAGTTCTGGAGCCATGATCTTTGGTGATATTAATAATAAGGAGGATAAAGTTACTGCGTTAAAAGACGACAGACGTTCTTACCACTTATTAGAACATGTCGGTACACAACCTAACGTTGTTTATCAAGTAAAAGTTACGAACAAAGCATAGATTATAAACAGATAATAATTAAATAAAAATTATGTCTCATTACGAAGCACCYATTAGRGARCCWTTARTWA
>NVSD01000153.1 GCA_002401105.1 Flavobacteriaceae bacterium
TGAGAATTATTTTTTGTATAGCTTAATTGAAGTTCTTGATCATCAGTTAGATTGATAAATATCATATAATAAATAATTTAATGATTATATCTTTGAGAATAACAAAATTTAACCCTATTAATCACCCCCTAAATTATCAAAATGGCAAAAGTTAAAGGAGCGATAGTTGTAGACAGTGAAATATGCAAAGGCTGTGAAGTTTGCATCCCTGTTTGCCCAGAAGATGTCATAAGAATGACGCCAGAAGTAAATAGAAAAGGTTATCACTTTGCTTATATGGAAAATCCAGAAGCATGTACAGGATGTACAAACTGCGGTATAGTTTGTCCAGATAGAGCCATTTCGGTATACCGCGTAAAAGTATCCTAATTTTATCTTTTTAATTAAAACATATGTCTGAAATTAAATTAATGAAAGGTAATGAAGCATTAGCCGAAGCAACAATTCGTGCAGGAGCAGATGCTTATTTCGGTTATCCTATTACTCCACAATCGGAGGTGATAGAATATTTGATGGCCGAACAACCTGAAAAACGAACTGGCATGATTGTGCTACAAGCAGAAAGTGAATTGGCTGCTATAAATATGGTATACGGTGCTGCAAGTACTGGTAAAAAAGTAATGACATCATCTTCAAGTCCGGGAATGTCCCTAAAACTAGAAGGAATTTCTTATTTAGCCGGAGCAGAATTACCTGCAGTGATTGTAAACGTAGCTCGTGGAGGGCCAGGTTTAGGAACTATCCAACCTTCTCAAGCAGATTATTTCCAAGCCGTAAAAGGTGGTGGACACGGAGACTATAAATTATATGTATTAGCTCCTGCATCTGTACAGGAAATGTCAGATTTTGTAGAGGATGCATTTGAGATTGCCTTTAAATACAATGCTCCAGTATTAATTCTATCGGATGGTTTGATAGGACAAATGATGGAAAAAGTACAATTAAGACCGCAAAAAGCACGTAGAACCAACGAAGAACTGATTGCACAAGAAGGAACGTGGGCATGTACAGGAAAAACACCTGACCGTGAACGTAATATCGTTACCTCTTTAGATTTACAATCCGAGAAATTAGAAGAACGTGTACATCGCTTATATGCGAAATACGCACAAATGGAATGTGAGGATTTACGCTACGAAATGGTGAACTGCGAAGATGCAGAATACATTATGGTAGCCTATGGATCTAGTGCTCGTATTGCATTAAAAGCAATGGAATTGGCAAGAGATAAAGGAATAAAAGTTGGTTTATTAAGACCTATCACCTTATTCCCTTTCCCTAAAAAACAATTRTTTGAWYTWGCYGATCGMGTWAAAGGRTTYYTAAGYGTRGAATTAAGCAYRGGWCAAATGGTAGARGAYGTACGYTTATCYGTRGMACACAAAGTACCMGTAGAGCACTTTGGTCGTACCGGAGGGATTATACACACACCAGAAGAAATTTTAGAAGCATTAGAACAAAAAATCATAAACAATGGAACTGTTAGACATCATAAAACCAGAGAACAAAGTATTTTGTAAGACCGAAGCAATGACGGATACGTGCTTGTCCTACTGCCCAGGATGTGGACACGGAACCGCGCATAATTTAGCCATGGAAGTAATTGCCGAAATGGGAATTATCCAAGACACTATTGGAGTTGCTCCAGTGGGATGTTCTGTATTGGCTTACGACTTTATGAATATAGATATGACACAGGCTGCGCATGGTAGAGCTCCTGCTGTTGCCACTGCCATCTCAAGATTATGGCCAGAAAAATATGTATTTACCTACCAAGGAGATGGYGATTTAGCCGCYATTGGAACTGCYGAAACYATYCAYGCWTGTAATAGAGGTGAAAACATCGTTATTATTTTTGTAAATAATGGTATTTACGGAATGACAGGTGGTCAAATGGCGCCAACTACTTTAAAAGGTATGAAATCTTCTACATCTCCATTCGGTAGACAAGAAGAATTGACTGGTGCTCCAATAAAAATGACTGAATTGGTAGCCAACTTACCTGGTGTTTATTATGCAACACGCCAAGCGGTACACACACATAAATATGCTCGTAAAGCGAAGAAAGCATTGAAAAAAGCATTCGAAAACACCCGTTTACACAAGGGAATTTCTTTTGTAGAAATCGTATCGAACTGTAATTCTGGTTGGAAAATGACTCCTCTAGAATCAAATATATGNTTAGAGGAAAACATGCTTCCTTACTATCCCTTAGGTGATATTAAAGTGAATGGTAAACTAAAAAAATAAGGATGACAGAAGAAATTATAATTGCAGGATTTGGAGGTCAAGGTGTACTTTCCATGGGTAAGATATTAGCCTATTCTGGCATCATGCAAGACCAGGAAGTAAGTTGGATGCCATCTTACGGACCAGAAATGCGTGGAGGTACCGCAAACGTAACCGTTATTTTAAGTGACGACCGCATTAGCTCGCCTTACCTAAAAGTTTTTGATAGCGCCATTATTTTGAATCAACAAAGTATGGATAAATTTGAAGAAGCTGTAAAACCAGGAGGTGTATTATTATACGATCCAAATGGAATTACAGAACATCCAAAACGTACCGATATTCATATTTTCCAAATAGAAGGAAATAGATTGGCGACAGAAAAAGGAAATTTAAAGATTTTTAACATGGTTATTTTAGGGGCATTCCTTAAMGTAAAACCKATTGTYAAATTGGASAACGTAMTWGAAGGTTTGAAAAAATCYTTACCAGARCGYTAYCACCACTTAATTCCTTTRAACAAAGAAGCMATYRATTTAGGWATGRCMMAYGTAAARCCWTTAMAATTTGAAGAAGTTTTTAAYYTAAACTAATAAACRCGTARCACTTTATGTAAAACAATCATTTCCCTTTTGTTTTACCAAATAGTAAAGTGTATACTTTCCCTAATTTTTATTCATAGCCAGCAATTTTGTATTTTTACAAGAAAGCTGGTTTTTTTTATGGACAAAAAAATAGTATTAATCACAGGGGGAACAGGACTCATAGGTACCGAATTATCAAAATTACTTTTTGACAATGGCTATCAGGTGCGTATATTAAGTCGTTCTAAAAGCAGTCTAAAAAACAAGAATTACCACTATTACACTTGGAACATCGCTACAAAAGAAATCGAACTTGCCGCTCTTAAAAATGTGCACTACATTATTCATTTGGCAGGTGCTGGTATTGCAGACAAACGATGGACAGCCACACGTAAAAAACACATTCTTGACAGTCGTGTAGAAGGCACGAGACTTCTATTGGAAACATTGGAACAAATAAACCACCGCCCCCTAAAATTTATCGCAGCTTCTGGTATTGGTTTTTATGGAGCCCGAACCAGTAATACTATTTACAAAGAAAATGCCATCCCTCACAACGATTTCTTAGGAAACACTTGTAAATTATGGGAAGAATCCTCTTTARAATTTAAAGAAGCAGGTATTCCAAGCACTATTTTAAGAACAGGAATTGTACTTTCAAAAAAAGGAGGTGCCTTGGAAAAACTCTGTCAGACATTTAAATTTAGATTTGCATCTGCTCTTGGCAATGGACAGCAATACATGCCTTGGGTCCATATAGACGACCTCTGCCGCATTTATCTACGCACAATAACCGATATTGAGTTTACAGGAATTTACAATGCCGTAGCCCCAGCACATGTAACAAATAATGATTTTACCAAAGCATTGGTTCATTTTCATAAAAGCGCGGTACAACTCCCCAATGTACCTTCATTTATATTAAAGTTACTCTTAGGATGCATGAGTGAAATGGTATTGAACGGATCGAGAGTTTCTTCTGACAAATTAAAAAAGACTGGGTTTAAATTTAGGTATGATACCTTGGAGAAGGCTTTGGAAGATTTAATTCCTTAGTGAGTCTTTTTTTACATTCATAGTTTTTAGCTTTCACAATACATAAAACAGCGTAAATTTTATCAACTGCTCGCATTTTTTTTGACGCTGAAAACTCGCCTTCACGGCAATTACGGATACGAATGTGACAGCTGCAGTTCTATCAATAACCTTAGAATTTAAAGAAAAAAAACAGGCTGTTTATCCCACAAAAATCTAGTTTTAATACTGTGTATTTGACGCWAGCCTCCATCATGAGACTCCAACAACAAACAACTAGCAACTAGCAACTAGCAACTAGCAACTAGCAACAAACTACAAACTACAACACAAAAAAAAGCCTCCCCATAACAGGAAGGCTTTATTTTTATAAAAGTCTGTAAAAAAACTATTCTTCTTTTACTTCTTCAAAATCTACATCTTGAACATCATCAGTTTCAGCTTTAGCTTCAGTAGCATCTCCTGCTGGAGCTCCACCTTTAGCTTCTTCCTCTGCTTTGTACATCTCTTCAGAAGCATTTTTCCATGCTTCGTTAATAGCTTCCATTGCAGTATCAATTAATGTGATATCCTTTGCTTCATGCGCTTTTTTCAATTCAACTAAAGCAGCTTCGATTGGAGTTTTCTTATCATCAGATAATTTTTCACCAAATTCTTTTAATTGCTTTTCTGTTTGGAAAATCATAGAGTCAGCTCCGTTGATTTTTTCTGCAGATTCTTTCGCTTTCTTGTCAGCATCAGCATTTGCTTCAGCATCCGCTTTCATACGAGCAATATCTTCTTCTGTTAATCCAGATGAAGCTTCGATACGAATATCTTGCGACTTACCAGTTGCTTTATCAGTAGCAGATACTTGGATAATTCCRTTTGCATCAATATCAAAAGTTACTTCGATYTGAGGAGTTCCACGTTGTGCTGGTGGAATATCAGATAAATGGAAACGTCCGATAGACTTGTTATCTACTGCCATAGCACGCTCTCCTTGCAATACGTGAATTTCAACCGATGGTTGGTTATCAGCAGCCGTAGAGAATACTTGTGATTTTTTAGTTGGGATGGTTGTGTTAGACTCAATTAAGTTAGTCATTACATTCCCCATAGTTTCGATACCTAAAGATAATGGTGTTACATCTAATAACAATACATCTTTTACATCTCCACTTAAAACTCCACCTTGAATAGCTGCTCCTACTGCAACAACTTCATCAGGGTTTACTCCTTTAGAAGGCGATTTTCCGAAGAATTTCTCAACTGCTTCCTGAACTGCAGGAATACGAGTAGATCCACCTACTAAAATAATTTCGTCGATATCAGAAGTAGATAATCCAGCAGCATCTAAAGCAGTTTTACATGGCTTGATTGTTCTTTTTACTAAATCGTCGATTAATTGCTCAAATTTAGCACGAGTCATTTTACGTACCAAATGCTTTGGTCCACTTGCAGTAGCCGTTACGTATGGTAAGTTAAATTCAGTACTTGTTCCAGCAGATAATTCAATTTTCGCTTTTTCAGCAGCTTCTTTTAAACGTTGTAAAGCCATTGGGTCTTCACGTAAGTCAATTCCTTCTTCTGCTTTGAACTCTTCAGCCAACCAGTCGATTAATTTTTGATCTACATCATCTCCACCTAAGTGAGTATCTCCATCCGTAGCTAGTACTTCAAAAACACCATCACCTAATTCTAATACAGATACATCATGCGTACCTCCACCAAAATCAAATACAACGATTTTTTGGTCAATTCCTTTTTTGTCCAATCCGTAAGCCAATGCAGCTGCAGT
>NVSD01000154.1 GCA_002401105.1 Flavobacteriaceae bacterium
GAATGGTAGGTAGCGTAATGTTACAAGTATTAGCCGAAAGAAATTTCCCCATTACAGAATTAATTCTGGTAGCATCAGAGCGTTCCGTAGGAAAAAAAATAGCTTATAAAGGGAAGGATTATACCGTTGTAGGATTACAAACCGCTGTCGATATGAAAGCTGATATTGCTGTTTTTTCTGCTGGAGGTGATACTTCCTTGGAATGGGCACCTAAATTTGCCGCCGCTGGAACTACCGTAATTGATAACTCATCCGCTTGGAGAATGGATCCTACTAAAAAATTAGTGGTTCCTGAAATTAACGCAAACGAACTTACCAAAGAAGATAAAATTATAGCAAATCCTAACTGTTCTACCATTCAATTGGTATTAACATTAGCGCCTTTGCATAAAAAATACGGTATCAAACGATTGATTGTTTCTACCTACCAGTCTATCACTGGAACAGGCGTAAAAGCAGTAAAACAATTGGAAAACGAAATGGCAGGAATCAAAGGTGATATGGCTTATCACTACCCAATTCACCAAAATGCGATTCCACATTGTGATGTATTCGAAGCGAATGGATATACCAAAGAAGAAATGAAATTGGTACGTGAACCTCAAAAAATATTAAACGACAGAAGCATTGCTATTACCGCAACTGCAGTGCGTATTCCAGTTGTTGGAGGACATAGTGAAAGTGTGAATATTGAGTTTTTAAAGGAATTTGATGAAGGGGAATTACGCAAACTATTAAGCCAMTCTCCTGGGATTGTTGTAAAAGATAATTTAGATACAAACACCTATCCAATGCCTATTTATGCACACGGAAAAGACGCAGTTTTTGTAGGAAGAATCCGTAGAGATGAATCGCAAGCAAACACCGTAAACATGTGGATAGTGGCTGATAACTTACGTAAAGGAGCGGCTACAAATGCCGTGCAAATTGCGGAGTATTTAGTGGAAAACAACTTAGTGTAAATACTAAAAAACATAATGTAAAGGCTGTTCAGAATTTGATTTTGAACAGCCTTTTTTTATTATTTTTTAAGTCGACGGAATATATTATCTTAGATAATATATCAACCATTGACGTATTAAAAAGATAGTATCTTCAATTAAAACATACTCCTTCTATAGGTCATTGCGAGGAGGAACGACGTGGGAATCTAATTCTTAATTTCTATATATTAAGTAGATTTACAAGTCCTAAAAATTACCATTGACGTAATTTTTTCACATGTTCATTTTTTGCTCCTCCAAAAAACGAACCAAAAAAGGAGCATTTTATGATGTATTTTTTAATGCGGTAAAAAACCTTATTAAAAACCATGTCCAAAACTGCGCGTCGCTCAAAGGATCGCTCCTGAATCTCGCAGCTTTTGAACATATATACTACATAAAAGACAGGCTTCGATTTGAAATCATCAATATTACAAAGTTCACTTTTTCAATACCTTTAGCATTTCACTGAACGTCATCACCGCCACTGGTTTTTATGTTTTTAAAAACTCTCATCTACCATTGACGTATTTAGGATACAAGGTAAACCCACAATAATACTCCTAAAATAGTGATCACTTGCGAGTGTCATTTCGAACGGACGTGAGAAATCTCTGCGTATTAGTGTGAGATTTCTCCTCGTYCCTCGTTCGAAATGACACGTGGAATGTGACACTTGTAACGCTACCTTTTTACAGTTCTTATTCGTCATCACTTCCACTGGTTTTTTTCTTGAAAAAACCAAGCTTATAATATGGTTTCACTCTTAAAATAGTTAACACCTCGATCCTTTAAATAATTAAGTACAAACTCAAAACAATGAGGATGTTTTCCTATCAATTCTGGAGGAAAAACCCCATGTTCATTAAACTTGTTTTCTAATATTAAATTTGCCACAGCTGTTGCTGTATATCCCGTAGTTCTTGCCATGGAAGACGTGTCGGTTTCCTGGCAATAGGTATCGYATAAATTATACCTAATTAGTATTTTTTTCCCTTCTTCGTTTTGTCCCTTGATGCGGATTTCCATCACTGTAAATTCTTTTTCTTCTGGGCCCAGTTTCCATTCTTCAAATAAAATAGCACTTGTAAAGTCAATTGGAGAAATGGATTTCCCATTTACAAGTATTGGTTTTGAATTAAAAAAACCACTTTCCTTCAATACTTTTATATATTCTACATGCCCTGGATAACGAAGTGTTTTTTCTTTCATATTTGGGATGTGAGGCATGGTGTGAATTAAGGAACGTAAACCATCAGAATTAAAAGCTTCCAAGGTTCCTATATGTTCAAATTCCATCAATTCACAATCACTCAAYGCTTTTTTTACTACCTCAAACCCATTTTCTATATAGCGTGCTGGACGTGTATATTCTTCAATCACATCTACAGGAGAAAAAGGAGCTTTGTAGGAAAACGGCCATTTTTTAATGACAGGTAATCCTCCAACAAAACACTCAAAATCACTTATTTTTAACTCCTCGTTATAATGCCCTAAAATAATATTTCCCATCCCTGGTGCTACGCCACAATCCACCACAGCCGTCACTTTCTGTGATTTTGCWAGGTCTGCTAGTTCCAAGGCGTTTTCTGGAAAAAAAGAAATATCAACCACATTTTTTTTAGCCTCCAAAATACTTTTTAATGTTTTAAAACCTAAATAACCAGGAACGGCACAAATAATTAAATCGAATGGTTTTAAGGCTTGCTTAAARWCWTYTTKTTKAGTAACRTCCATAGTTTTAATAACTAAACTTGGACATTTCTCTTGWGCTTTTTTTAAWGGGGMTTCTTGAAAATCAAATAAAGTTACTCGGTGATTTTTAGCCAAATCTATAGCCATGGTACTTCCGACCATTCCTGCTCCTACTACTAAAATTGAATGCATAAATTTTAATTTTTATAATGAATAAATAAGCGAACTAATACATATTATGAGTCGCTATAATCCAGGAATAAAAACCCATGGCATTTGGCTAAGYTTGTATGTTTTAAATAAAGTCATTCTTTAAATTTACACTAAAAAAATCACTTCTCTAACTTCCAATGCTCGTTGCAAGCCTCAACTGTTAATATTCTACTATATTTGACATCTAATAGCCTCAATATTTTTCACAAATGCACACTATAAAACAGCAATTACATACCTACTGCAAACAATACATCCAAGAACGTTTAGATACCATAGAACACACCATAAGCTCTTGTAAAAACGATCTGAATAGTGAAACAAAAAGTTCTGCCGGAGACAAGCATGAAACCGGGAGAGCCATGATTCAGTTAGAAATGGAAAAAGCAGGGCAGCAATTAGCATCTGTACAACAAATGCAAACCGTTTTTTCTAAAATCAATCCATCAAACTCCTCTAAACTAGTCTGTTTAGGCTCCTTGGTTCGCTTGGAATTGGGCACGTATTATATTGGGATTGCAGTCGGTGTTATTACTTTGGACGGAATTCCCTATTTTGGTATCTCCACACATTCTCCTATTGGAAAACTATTATTGGGTAAAAAACAAGGAGATTGTATTCAGTTTCAAGGGAAGGAGATGGAAATTATTAGCATTGAAATGTAATTGGCATAGAAATAAGACACAGGACTATTAGATACAAGAATCAGGACTAAAAAAGAGCAATTGGCTGTATTCCTACATCCAATTGCTCTTTTTTTGTCCTATGTCTTGATTCCCTTAAATCTGTTGTCTCGTAAATAATTAAAAACTAAATACATTATTTTCTCTATCTATATCTGCTGTTTGCTCTAGCGGATCTATAGTGACAGACTTAATCGTTTTATTTGCTGTAAAAGTATAGCTAGGAATGGCCCAAGCCCAATCNTTTAAGAGTGTTGATTGCTGTGGTTTTTCGCCACGCATCATTCTTAAAGGAATGTAATAATTTTCTGAAGTTCCATCTGTATATTCAACGGTTAAATCGATAGGCATTGGCATTTTACCGAATCGTTTTAACGTAACTTTTTTATCCATTACACTGGTTACCGCATAGTCTATGGTATGGGTGGTTTGCGTCCATTCGTTTAAATACCATTCCAATTGAATACCGGATACTTTTTCAGCTACGCGTTTAAAATCATTGGGGGTAGGATGGGTAAATTTAAAATCGTTAAAATATTTTTTCAATGATTTAGCTACATTCTCAGATCCTATAATATATTCCAATTGATGTAGAAAAATAGCCCCCATACTATAACTCGCAATTCCATAGGCCATATTTAAATCATACCGATCTCCATGCGTGGTTAAAGGTTCTTGTTTTCCCGAATCTACTAAATAGTAATAGGAATTATAAGACCCTTTAAATAATTGTTTAGAATTCTTATTAAAAATAGCATCCATGCATTTCTCAGAGATATAATCTGTAAAACCTTCATCCATCCAAGGCACCGTACTTTCGTTCGTTGCTAATATATGCTGGAACCACATATGCGCCATTTCGTGTGCTGTGATACCTGCTAAACTTCCCATACTACGTTTCCCTGTAATCATAGTTAACATAGCGTATTCCATACCACCATCACCTCCTTGAATGATAGAGTATTGCTTGTAAGGATATTCCCCAATGTTTTTATTAAAATACTGCATAATCTCAACGGCTTTGGGCTGAAATTCTTTCCAGTTWTGTAGGTATTTCTTTCCCAATGATTTTTTATAGAAAAAATGCAAGGTTCGTTCTTTATCCACTGCTAATTGATCATGAATATAATCAGGATCAGCTGCCCAACTAAAATCGTGTACATTGGGTGCTTTAAAATGCCAGGTAAGTTTTTTCTCTTTATTTTTTATGATGGGTTTGCTAGTATCTTCATAGCCATGTCCAACTTCTTGTGGATTTTGAATGTATMCAGAAGCTGCTACCGTGTATTYTTTATCGATGTGTAAAGWCACATCAAAATCYCCMMAWACGCCTTGAAATTCYCTMGMAATATASGWRTGTGCTTGCCAKCCYTGATAATCRTATTCCGCYATTTTTGGATACCAYTGMGTCATWGTYAAAGCCACTCCTYCTTTATTATYTCKRCCWGAYCTACGRATTTGAACTGGTATTTGWCCTTYAAATTTCATATCAAAWRRKACTGTTTCTCCRGGTAANAWTAGNMTTGTTTAAGYYMACTTCTAAMAYRGTACCCTCCACATTAAATGAAACAGGTTTTCCATTTTGAGCTAAAGACAGTACTTTTATATATCCAATTTCTTTCGGTTTTAATACGGCAATTCTGCTTTCGTAAACGGGTGCACCTTCTGTTCCTTTGTTAGTCACCATACGACTGTCTGGATCTATCATGTTTTGAAGACGAATGTCCATTTCGCTCCCAGGTTGAAAGGCATTAAAATACAAGTGATAAAAAACTCTGTGCAATGCATCTGGAGAATTATTCGTGTATTTCAATTGTTGTGTTCCTGTATATTGATATTTTTTCACATCTATATCCACGTCCATTGTATAATTAACATGCTGTTGCCAATATCCAGGATTGCTAATCTGTACCCCTTGTGATTGTTGTGCAAAAACAGACAGACTTAGGAATAGTATCAAAAATACTATTGATAATTTTTTAGATCTCATAGGTAGAATATTTTTCATCTTCATTGTAAAGTTTGCAAAT
>NVSD01000155.1 GCA_002401105.1 Flavobacteriaceae bacterium
TGCTAGTTGAAATGAACGATGTTTTGAATACACTACGAAATTTATCTTCGAAACTGTGTTCTTACGATGTTGATGATTGGGAAGTACTGACTAAAAAAACTGGAATCCCAAAAGATTCCAGTTTTTTTTATCCGAAATAGTGCGCCCAACTACAAGCAACAGGCAACCAACAACTATATATTTATTTGGTTGCTAGTTGCTGGTTGCTGGTTGAAATGAACGATGTTTTGAATACACTATGAGATTAATTCTTCGAAATTGTGTTCTTGCGATTTTGATGACTGTTGATTGGTGACTGAAACTAAATTAATCTCCAAAGAATTCTAGTTTGTTATACGCAACAGCGAGACAAACAACAGGCAACAAGCAACAAACAACAAGCAACCAACAACTATATATTTATTTTGTTGCTGGTTGCTGGTTTTTGGTTGCTAGTTAGACATAAACTTCAATCTCCAAAGGATTCTAGTTTGTTATCCGCAACAGCGAGACAAACAACAGGCAACAAGCAACAAACAACAATAAAGACAACAGTGAGACAAGCAACAAGCAACCAACAACTATATATTTATTTGGTTGTTGGTTTTTGGTTGCTAGTTAGACATTAACTTAAATCTCCAAAGGATTCTAGTTTATTATCCGCAACAGTGCGACAAACAACAGGCAACTAGCAACAAACAACTATAAAGACAACAGTGCTACTCATTACTCCAACTAAAAAATGCTCGCAAATTGCGAGCATTTTTTTTATTCTATATCCTTCGGGAATTATTCCTTTCGAATTTCTTTTTGTTTGTCTTGAAAGACCTTCACTAAAGCTTTCACTTCTGCTTCTGTWCCTTCAAATTCTTCCGTAACTACTTCTTCCTCAYCATTCACAGTAAGGGTAGATGTAACAATTGCTTTTACAGCATCTTGATCCGTAGTTTTCATATATTCAACTGTCATCAAATGATCTTTCTGAATAGATGCATCTTCTACAACTTCAATACTATCAACAGCAAATTTAACCCCGTATTCTTCAATATCCAATGCAATACTMGGWGCGATTACTAACGCTACCACAGACATTAATTTCAATAAGATATTCAAGGAAGGTCCAGAAGTATCTTTAAAAGGATCTCCAACGGTATCACCAACTACAGAAGCCTTRTGACCATCTGTTCCTTTATCTCCACGTTCTTCAATTGTTTTCTTAGCATTGTCCCAAGCACCTCCAGCGTTGGATTGGAAAATTGCCATTAACACACCACAGGTAGTTACCCCTGCTAATAATCCACCTAGCATTTCGGCACCTCCGACAAACCCAACAAATACGGGTGCGGTAATTGCTAATAGTCCAGGTAATATCATTTCTCTCAAAGAAGCTTTGGTAGAAATATCGATACATTTTTCGTAATCCGCAACACCATCAGCTTTGTCAAAAATAGCTCTGTCTTCTGGAGTGGCATAGTACATATTAGAATTATATTTACGCATCACTGCCAAGGCATCTCTCAATTCAGGAATTTCCTTAAACTGACGTCTCACTTCTTCAATCATTGCCATTGCAGCACGCCCAACAGCGTTCATAGACAAGGCAGAAAAAACAAATGGTATCATCCCTCCTACTAATAATCCAGCCATAATATTTGGTTTAGACACATCAATGGAAGTTACGTTGGCCGTTTTCATAAAGGCGGCAAATAAAGCCAATGCCGTTAAAGCAGCAGACGCAATTGCAAATCCTTTTCCAACAGCTGCTGTAGTATTTCCAACAGCGTCTAATTTATCCGTACGTTCACGTACTTCTTTTGGCAATTCAGCCATTTCAGCAATTCCTCCTGCGTTATCACAAATAGGTCCATAAGCATCTACTGCCAATTGAATCCCTGTATTTGCTAACATTCCAACGGCTGCAATAGCAATTCCGTACAATCCAGCAAAATGATGTGATACCATAATAGCAGCTGCAATCAATAAAATAGGAATCATAGTAGACATCATACCTACACCTAGTCCTGCAATAATATTGGTAGCAGCACCTGTTTCAGATTGTTTTACAATAGACATCACAGGTGGTTTACCTGTTGCCGTATAATATTCAGTTACTTTTCCTACTAACAATCCCGCTACTAATCCAGCGATAGTTGCCCAGAAAACGCCGATTGAGGTATAAGTAATTCCAGCTTCCACCCATGATTCTGGTAACATTTGTTGAATGATAAAATAAGAAGCCACTAGCATTAATCCAGCCGATCCAAATTCTCCAATATTCAAGGCTCTTTGTGGATCTCCTCCATCTTTTACACGTACAAAAAACGTTCCTATAATAGACATTATAATTCCAATGGCCGCTAAGACCAAGGGTAAGTACACCGCTCCTAAACCATCAAATTGGTCTGCAAATTCAGGTAAGGTAGCATACACCGCTCCCAATACCATGGTACCGATAATAGAACCTACATAGGATTCGAATAAATCCGCTCCCATTCCAGCAACATCTCCTACGTTATCACCTACATTATCCGCAATTGTAGCAGGGTTTAAAGGATGATCTTCAGGAATTCCTGCTTCTAATTTCCCCACTAAATCTGCACCTACATCGGCCGCTTTGGTAAAAATACCCCCACCAACACGAGCAAATAGTGCTATAGATGATGCTCCTAAGGAGAATCCAGATAACACATTTAAAACTAAAGAAAGGTTATCAGCCCCAGACCACATGCCTTGGTAAATCATAAATAAACCACTCAGTCCTAACACTCCAAGTCCAACAACTCCAAGTCCCATAACAGCACCACCAGCAAAAGCAACTTCTAGTGCTCTTCCTAAGGAAGTTCTAGCAGCTTGAGTAGTTCTAACGTTTGCCTTTGTAGCCACTTTCATTCCTATCAAACCCGCCAAACCAGAACAGATAGCCCCTACAATAAAGGAGACTGCAATCATTCCACTAGACCCTACTTCGTAGTATCCTTTTAAAAATAATAAAGCTGCCACGGCAGCTACAAAAACAGCAAGTACTTTGTACTCAGCTTTCAAAAATGACATTGCACCATCGGCAATACTCTTGGCAATTCGAGACATTTTTTCATCTCCAGCATCTTGTTTAGACACCCATTTGTTTTTCATAAACACGAACAGGAGCGCCAGCACTCCAAACGCCGGTAATAGTTTAATAATTAATTCCATTTTTTGTTGTTGAGTTAAATTAAATTGTCTTTTGATTCTTCGCTAAAGTACTAAAATAGTTTAAAACAAAAAAAAGCCAACTAAATTTAATTAGTTGGCTTTTTTTCAATATCTCACATGTTTAAATTGTGAAATTTCTATTCTTTTTATGCTCGCTTTTTTCGTAACGCTCTATAGACTCATCAATTAAGGCATACGCTTCATCGGCATTACCCCAACCACCTACGGCTACTTTCTTATCTTCTAAATCTTTATACACTTGAAAAAAGTGTTCAATTTCTTTTACTTGATGCTGATTCATGTCAGATAAATTATCTAAACGATTCCAAATTGGATCTGAAACAGGTACACAAATAATTTTTTCATCTGGTCCTTTCTCGTCTGCCATATGGAAAACTCCGATAGGTTTTACTTCCATTACACACATAGGAAATGTAGGCTCATGTCCTAACACCAACACATCTAAAGGATCCTTGTCCAGTGCTAATGTTTCTGGAATAAATCCATAATCTCCAGGGTACATCATAGAAGAAAATAACATACGATCAAAACGTATTTTATTTAACACAAAATCATATTCGTATTTATTTCTACTTCCCTTTGGGATTTCGATTAGAACATCAAATGTCCTTTTTGGTGTAGCACTCATTTTTTTTGTCATTAGTTTAGTATTAAGTTATTACAAATAACTCAGTAATTATAATTTGTTAGTTTTTTTTAGAAGTAGAAACCAAACGCTCCTTTAATCGCAAATTTATTCGCATTGGGAGTGTCCATATAGCTTCCTCTCCAAGAAAAGTCGATTCTAAATACTTTAAATATATTGCCTATCCCTAGACTATACTCATAATATCCTTTATCGGGCGCAATATAGTTAATATTTGACGCATTCAATGCAATATTTTCATCAGATATAGTTCCGTACAATGCTTTCACTCCTACTATCTCTCTTAAGTTCAACTTTCTAAGTAATGGAATTCGTGATAATATTCTACCGTTGAAATTGTGTTCTATATGTAACGATGCGTAGCTATCAGTCACAAACTCGTAATAGTCCAACAAGGCATAGGTATTTGCGATGGTAAAATAGGATTGATTTCCAGGTACTACATTTAACAACCCTAAAGGAACTTCACCAAAAGTTTTCCCTACTTCAAAGGTCGTAGTTGTTCTACCAAAGCCACCTACTTGAAATGGCTGATTGTAATATAATTGTACCTTCTGATAATCAAAATCACTATTAATTACCCCTTTTAATCCTTTGGAGTAGCTCAAGTAAAAGGTTGGATATTCTGAATTAACCTCCGTACGCTCAACGCCATTTCCTATCGTTTTTTTATGAGGTGTATATTTAACAGAAAAGTCCAATTCGGACTGTACTATATCACTTTTTGTAGTCGTAAAGGTATCATCTATATAATAATCTAAATTAAAAGTACTAGGCGATGCCGTTTTTAACGTACGGTAAGACGCACCTACCCTGAACAATAAATTTTTTCTAGGCTCCATACTCAAGTAAGCATTGGATAAATTAATAGAGGTCAACTTACTGTTATCTCCACTCGCAAATACGGCTGAAGAAGCAAAACTACGCCCCAACACATCATTTGTAGTGGTCAAACTCACCGCTATTTGTTCTACATCGCGGCGATTCCCACCTCCTATAGTAAAACGATTTTTACGATTGAACATCCATTTCCCAGACACCCCGTATTTAAACTGGTCATCTTTAAATCCATAGGCCAAGTAACTTTGCAAACGCCATTTATCATTGGGACCAAAATAAGTTCTACCTCCCACTCGCAAGCGAACACCTTCCACGTCATTCATTCCAAAGGTGGAGAATATGGGACCAAAATCGAATTTATTAAACTCTATATAACCAGACCCTAAAATAGAGACTAAATTATACATACGCTTAAACTTAGGCACCGTTTTTAAGGTGTCCAACATTTTATAAATTCCCTTTTCGTTTTCACTTAAAATTTCCTGTCTATTAGTATCCCAAAAATCATCGCCCTGATCATAAATTTTATTTTCATAAATATCTATTTCTGTCGCATAAAATTTATTCGTTTTTTTGGCATCAAACGCATAATTCTTATACATAGTGGTTCGTTTACCGTACACACCTTTGGCCTTCTCTTTTTTATTAAAACTGAAATTAGACATCATAAAATCTTTTTTCAGTAGAAATACAGAATCACTTAATACATCGTATTCTTGTTCAATATATATATCTTTCACCCAGTTTATATTCGCACTTCGGGTGGCTTTCATATTAATTTCTTTCACTGCAAATGTTGAATCATTCACCCAAAAATCACCTTTAAAAGTCAATTCGTTTTTTC
>NVSD01000156.1 GCA_002401105.1 Flavobacteriaceae bacterium
TCTTTATAATATACGATAATTCATTAGATTTGCATAACAAAAGTAACAAAATTCAAATTAGTAAAAACTGTTATGGTTAAATAAGTTTTTAACATTATATTTGATAAGTATTTGCTTGAAAAAAATAGATCAATCAGTTATTATACACCTATGTCAATTATTACACTTACTACCGATTTTGGCATGAAAGATTATTTCGTTGCTGCCATTAAAGGAGCCATCTATACTGATTTACCCGATGCTAAAATTGTTGATATTACACATAACATATCACCGTTTAACATTACAGAAACAGCCTATATTATAAAAAACGCCTATACACATTTCCCAAAGGGGAGCATTCATATTATCGGCGTAGATTCGGAATCAAATCAAGAAAATAAACACATCGCCTTACAGCTAGACGGTCATTATTTTATTGGGACTGACAACGGTATTATCTCCTTATTAATAGAAGATATTAGCCCTGAAAAAATTGTAGAAATAACAGTACAAAATGAAAACATCTCTGGCTTTTCAGTATTGGATGTTTTTGTAAAAGTAGCTTGTCATATTGCCAGAGGAGGATCTTTAGACATTATTGGAAAAACCTGCATCAATTATAAAATCATCAAAGAAACACAGCCTGTAATTTCCTCGGATAACAACAGTATTAAAGGTGCTATTATCTATGTAGACCACTATGGGAATTCCATCAGTAATATTAGTAAGAAGATGATTAAATCCGTTGGACAAGGAAGAGCATTTGAAATTATAGCTGGGCGACATAGWTYKRAARCRMWCSWSKRAAMSTMCAGYSAYRTSGTAGATTTTTCATTACCTCTAGAAAACAGATTTAAAGATGGAACCCAATTAGCCATCTATAATTCTGCTAGTTATTTAGAAATCGCCTTGTACAGAAGTATCCCAATTGCGGGAGGTTCAGCCTCTAGTTTGTTAGGCTTAGATTACCATGCCTCTTTAACCATAAATTTTAAATCTTAAAAATGTTTGTACGTATTGTAAAATTGAGTTTTGTACCTGAGCATATCCCTACGTTTCTTGCTATTTTTAAACAATACAAAAAAGACATACGAAATTCGCAAGGCTGTCGTTTATTAGAATTATACCGTGACACCGATGATACCGATGTGTTTTTCACTTATAGTTACTGGGAAACACCTCAAGATTTAGAGACCTATAGAAACTCTGCATTATTTAAAGGAGTATGGGCCGAAACAAAAATTTTATTCAATAAAAAACCCGAAGCTTGGAGTGTTGACAAATTAGAAAGTTTACACTAAAAATTTTAACTATTACTTACACTTGTATATGTTTGCCATTTTAAAAAAAGAACTGACCTTATTTTTCTCCTCTGCTATTGGATACCTTGTCATCAGCATTTTCTTAATAATTACRGGCCTTTTTYTATGGGTTTTTAATACTGATTTTAATTTATTGAATGCAGGTTTTGCAGACCTCAACTCTTTCTTTTTTCTAGCTCCTTGGATATTTTTATTTTTGATTCCAGCCATTACTATGCGCAGTTTTTCTGATGAAATAAGCGCTGGAACTATCGAAATTTTAAAAACAAAACCACTGAGTACCTGGAATATTGTAGCAGGAAAATACGCGGGAGCTTTTATTTTAAGTCTATTCACTTTAATCCCTACCCTGGTTTATGTTTACTCAATATATATCTTAAGTAGTCCTATTGGAAATATAGATATGGCCAGTTTAATAGGTTCTTATATTGGACTGTTATTTATGCTAAGTACCTATACWGCTATCGGTATTTTCTCCTCTACCCTCTCTTCGAATCAAATTATAACTTTTATCGTTGCTATTTCTATTACCTTGTTTCTTTATACGGGATTAGATGCCTTTGGAAATCTATTTCCAAGCATGGAATTCAGCATTCAAAATTTTGGTATGTTAGCCCATTATAAAAGTATTGGAAGTGGCGTATTAGACAGTAGAAGTATCATTTATTTTCTAAGTCTTAGCGGTTTCTTCTTACTACTGACAAAACATAAAATTTCAAAAAACATATCCGTAAAAGAATTTGTGAGGTACAGTGCATTATTAGTGGCTTTAAACATCGTTTCTAGCAATTATTATACCCGTATCGATTTTACTGCAGACCAACGTTATTCGCTTTCATCCACTACAAAATCAATCCTAGAAAAGATAGACAAACCGTTGCGTATCAACGTGTATTTAAAAGGTGATTTTCCCGCTGAATTCAAACGATTACAATTAGAAACAGCTCAGTTTTTAGAAGAGTTAACTTCCCAAAACAACTTGATCTCCGTAATTTTTATAGACCCTACGGACTCACTAGAGGAGTTAGTTAAAACTGGTCTTAAAGCAAGTAGGTTACAAGTACAAGAAAACGGAAAACTATCCGAAGTAGTCATGCTGCCCTGGGCGGTGGTTTCTTACGATAACAAGGTCGAAAAGATTTCATTACTAAAGGACAGCAATTTTAATTCACAAGAACAGCAATTGGAAAATTCTGTACAGCATTTAGAATATGCTTTTGCCAATGCACTCCATAATTTAACCCATAAAAAATCTAAAAAAATAGCTTTATTAAAAGGAAATGGAGAGTTAGGTGATGTGTACATAGCCGATTTTTTGAGAAGTATCAAATCTAACTATCACTTGGCTCCTTTTACATTGGACTCGGTAAAAGACGCTCCCGAAAAAACACTGTTACAATTATTAAAATACGATGCCTTAATCATTGCTAAACCAACCGTATATTTTAGCGAAAAAGAAAAATATGTATTGGACCAATTTATTTGTCAAGGAGGAAAAACACTTTGGTTAGTTGACAATGTACAAGCAGAACTGGACAGTTTAATGCGTACTGGTGAATCCATGATTTTCCCAAGAGATTTAAATTTGACAGACCTATTATTTAGCTATGGAGTAAGAATTCAACAAGATTTAGTGCAGGATTTATACAGTTCWAAAATCACATTAGCTACAGGAAACATAGGGAACAAAACGCAGTATGATCAGTTTTTATGGAACTATAATCCCTTAGTAAAAAGTTCTTTAAATCATCCTATTACACATAATATAGAACCTGTAAATTTACGCTTCGTTTCTAGTATAGACACCTTAAAAAACAGCCTTAAAAAAACAATTTTACTAAGCAGTTCTCCCCTTTCTAAAACAGTAGGTACACCCCGATTAATCTCTTTAAATAGTTTGTCAACACCTCCTAATCCGAAAACATTTACTAAAAAAGGAATTCCATTGGCCGTTTTATTAGAAGGAAACATCAAATCTGCCTACAAACAACGTGTCAAACCGTTTTCATACGAACAACATATAGATGACAGTCTCCCTTCTAAAATGATTGTAATTTCCGACGGAGATATCATAGCCAACGAAATAAGCAATGGTAGGCCCCAGGAGTTGGGTTATAATAAATGGACACAGGAAACTTACGGAAACAAGGAATTTCTATTAAATGCCGTTAATTATCTATTGGATGATACGGGCTTGATYSATATTCGCTCTAAAGAAATTTCGCTGCGTTACTTGGACAAACAAAAAGCCTTTGAGAACAGGAGCTACTGGCAGACCTTAAACACCCTAGTACCACTGCTTATATTGGGGCTATTTGGTATGATATTCTGGCAAGTCAGAAAAAGAAAATACGCTTAGTAATCTCATAAAATATTGTTAAATCAACAACCGTACCTTCCATTTGCAGGGAATTTGGTTATTTTTGTTATTAATCTTAATCACAAAACTAACTTATTATGCAAAAAAAAATCATGTTATTTTCCGCCATTTGTTTATTCATGGTTGGAACAAGTCAAGCACAAATTAAAACCCCTGCTCCAAGTCCGTCTTCTAAAACAGAGCAAATGATTGGACTTACTACCGTAAAACTGGACTATTCAAGACCAGCAATGAGAAATAGAGTTATTTTTGGAAACCTAGTTCCTTTTGGAAAAACATGGAGAACAGGAGCAAATTCAAATACAAAAATCACTTTTAGTACGGATGTAACTATTGCAGGAACTACACTTAAAAAAGGAGAATACGCCATATACACCGTTCCAAACAAAAATTCTTGGGATGTTATTTTTTACAGCGAYGCTAAAAAYTGGGGAACTCCTKCTAAATGGGACGATGCAAAAGTAGCYGCTAAAACTACCGTAAACACTTCTAAAGTAGACAAAACGGAATCGTTTACTATTGCTTTTAGTAATTTAACAAATGAAACTGGTTCTTTAGATATTTCTTGGGAAAACACACAAGTATCTGTAAAAATAGAAGTTCCTACAAATGCTATTGCYTTAAAAAGCATTGAAAAAGCAATGAGTGGTCCTTCTGGAAATGACTATTTCTCTGCCGCTTCTTTTTACCATGARACWGGTAAAGACTTAAARAAAGCCTTAGTTTGGATTACCAAAGCAACTGAAGGAGACAATCCTAAGTTTTGGATGATGAGACGTAAAAGCTTAATTCAAGCGGACCTAGGAGATTATAAAGGAGCAATTGAATCTGCAACAACTTCTTTAAAATCTGCTGAAAAACAAGGAAATGCWGACTATGCAAAAATGAATAAAGARTCTATTGCTGCTTGGAAAAATAAGTAATTTTACTTAATTCCACAGACATAAAAAAGGTCGGTACCCAATTGGATACCGACCTTTTTTGTACGCTATTTTTAAAATCCTATTCTTCCGTTAACAATGTTGGTTTCTTAGTCCCATCAGGAAAGGCCTGTAGCAACATTGCAATTCCCATTACCAAGCCACAGCCAAATAAATTCAACCATAAGTAAGGCATCCAATCATACCWCCATCCAATTATTACAATAACCTGAGTGATAATAGCCGCCGTAAATACCGCACGACTGTGTACAAATTTCACAAACATTGCCAATAAAAATATACCCAGTACGTTCCCATAAAATATGGAACCTATAATGTTTACAAGCTGAATTAAGTTATCGAACAAATTAGCCACACTCGCGACTCCTATAGCGATAATCCCCCACATCAACGTAAAAAACATAGATGCTTTTACATAATGTGCTTCTGATTTTTCTTCTGTATGATTTCTTTTATACAAATCAATGACTGTAGTAGACGCCAAAGCATTCAATTCCGAAGCTGTAGAAGACATGGCGGCGGATAATATCACGGCCAATAACAAGCCTATAAGTCCCTTGGGTAATTTTGTTAGGATGAAATGGATAAATACATAATCCTTATCATTTGTTTCTACGGAATCATCCGCCTTTGTAATGATCACTTTCGCCTGTTCTCTCAGTGATTTTTCATCATTATTAAGTGTTGCTATCCGATCTTTTAAGCGCTGGTTTCCTGCACCTTTTGAAAATTGAAATAACAGTGCTTGTTTTTCCGTTGTTAGCAC
>NVSD01000157.1 GCA_002401105.1 Flavobacteriaceae bacterium
GGAAGTATTCTTTGGCATATTCCGAAACCACAAACATATTCTCACGCTCATCATTTTGATGTTTTTGCGCATCGGTTTGCTCGGTTTCTTCTATTTCTATATTGTATTTTCTGGCCAACCATTTAATGGCTTCTGGGTAAGTATAGTGTTCGTGTTCCATTAAAAAGGAAATAGTATTCCCTCCTTTTCCGGTACTAAAATCTTTCCAAATCCCTTTTACTGGCGACACCATAAAGGAAGGTGTTCTCTCATCAGTAAATGGACTTAATCCTTTATAACTAGACCCGGATTTTTTAAGTTGAACAAATTCTCCGATCACTTCTTCTACGCGAGCGGTTTCAAATACTTTGTCTATGGTATTTTTAGAAATCAATGGTAAATTACTTTAATTTTTAAACATAAGAAAGTTGTCATTCCAAATTAAAAAAGGCGGACTGAAATAAAAACAATCCTGTACACTATATGGAAWSMSMMCYCKTWRYMNACTRKTNTNGYTRTTWGMAAARMTRMAWRCWWKSTRAYNGMAAYAAMTTGYNATKAAWRNTCCCWRWRMYAMRRCTTTTAATTTTCTTAAGGTCGATTTATTTAACTTTTCTTCTGCGTATTTCTTAGTTACCTTTAATTCTTTAACATCAGAACCAGGTAATTCAAACATAGCATCCGTTAAAACTGCCTCACATAATGAGCGCAATCCACGAGCACCTAATTTATATTCTATCGCTTTTTCTACAATATAATCTAAGGCGCTATTGTTGATGGTAAATTTAATATCATCCATCTCAAATAACTTCTCATATTGCTTAATGATAGCATTTTTAGGCTCTGTTAAAATAGCACGCAACGTCTTAGCATCCAACGGATTCATATACGTTAACACAGGCAAACGACCAATAATCTCTGGAATCAATCCAAAAGATTTTAAATCGCTAGGAATAATGTATTGAATCAGGTTTTCTTCATCAATTTTATCTTCTTTGATTGAAGCACCATATCCAACGGCTTGTCTATTCAAACGCTTTCCGATTACTTTGTCTATTCCAGAAAAAGCACCTCCTGCCATAAACAAGATATTTTTAGTATTTACCTCAATAAATTTCTGGTCTGGATGCTTACGACCACCTTTTGGCGGTACATTTACAATAGAACCTTCTAATAATTTTAATAAACCTTGTTGCACACCTTCTCCAGAAACATCACGCGTAATAGAAGGGTTATCTCCTTTACGAGCAATTTTATCGATTTCGTCAATAAAAACAATGCCTCGTTCTGCTTTCTCTAGATTGTAATCTGCCGCTTGTAACAAACGGGTTAAAATGGTTTCAACATCTTCCCCTACATACCCCGCTTCTGTCAACACAGTCGCATCCACAATAGCAAATGGTACGTTTAACATACGCGCAATGGTACGAGCGATTAAGGTTTTTCCAGTTCCGGTTTCTCCTACGATTACAATATTACTTTTTTCGATTTCAACAGAATCCTTATCTTTAGTTTCCGGTTGCATTAATCGTTTATAATGATTGTAAACTGCTACAGACATCACACGTTTAGCGGCTGTCTGGCCAATCATATATTCATCGATAAAGGCTTTAATTTCCATCGGACGTTTTACTTCCAAATCTGAATTTAAAGTTTCTGACCCTCCATGAGACATTTCTTCCGCAACAATACCATGTGCTTGCTCAATACATTTATCACAAATGTGCGCATCTAAGCCTGCAATAAGTAAATCAGTTTCTGGTTTTTTACGACCGCAAAACGAACATTCTAATATTTCATCTTTCGCCATTCTCTATATCTTTATCTTTTTAATACTTTTTAAAGTGATTCGGTTGATTATTTACGAACTAAAATTTCGTCAATCATTCCGTATTTTTTAGCTTCTTCTGCTGTCATCCAGTAATCACGATCAGAATCTACAGTTACTTTCTCTAAGTCCTGTCCTGAATGTTTTGAAATAATATCGTACAACTCGCCTTTTAATTTTAAAATTTCACGTGTGGTAATTTCAATATCACTTGCTTGTCCTGATGCACCTCCTAATGGTTGGTGAATCATGATACGTGAATGTGGTAAAGCAGAACGTTTTCCTTTTGCTCCTGCACACATTAACACAGCTCCCATAGAAGCAGCCATTCCAGTACAAATAGTAGCAATATCAGGCTTGATAAACTGCATGGTATCATACATCCCCAATCCTGCATATACACCTCCTCCTGGAGAGTTGATATAAATAGAAATATCTTTAGAATTGTCAACACTTTCTAAAAACAACAACTGTGCTTGAATAATATTCGCCACATGGTCGTCTATTCCAGTTCCCAAAAATATGATTCTGTCCATCATCAAACGAGAAAACACATCCATTTGTGCTACGTTTAATTGACGCTCTTCAATAATATAAGGGGTCACACTACTCTGCAAAGTATCGTAATGTAAACTATTAATACCGTGATGTTTTATTGCGTAATTTTTGAATTCTTTTCCGTAATCCATTTTTTAGGGTTTTTATATTTTAAAGTGTGTAAAGATACTAACTATTCTATTAAATCATAGTTGGTTTTAAAAATACATCTATTTAATTGTATTTCAATATATTTGAGCCTAATTATTTCCCATGAAAAAGAACCTACGCGTAATTATCTACCTACTTTTATTAACACAACTATCCTATAGTCAAACATATACCGAAAGATTGAACAGTTTGGACATTGTACATTATAAAATTGAAGTCACATTAAATGACAGTAATAATAACATTCAAGGACGTAGTACTTTAACTCTTATGGTAAAACAACGGATGGACAGCATACACTTAGACTTCGTTTCTATAGACAATACTGGCAAAGGAATGGAGGTTTCTGCCCTATATAACAATGGAATTCCGTTGGGATTTTCACATAAAAACAATCGTTTATCCTTCCCATATACCGCCCCTTTAAATACACTTACACAATACAGCATTGTTTATAAAGGCATCCCTGCAGATGGTTTAATTATAGAAAAAAACAAATTTCAAGACCGTACTTTTTTTGCTGATAACTGGCCTAACAGAGCTCACAATTGGTTTCCAAGTGTGGATCATCCTTCAGACAAGGCAACGGTAGAATTTATTATCACTGCTCCCAACCATTATCAAGTAATAGCCACGGGAGTATTACAGGAAGAAACTTATATAGACGACCAAACCGTATTATMCCATTATAAGAGTGAYATTCAACTATCCACCAAAGTAATGGTMATWGGGGTGGCACGTTTTGCTGTGCAACAATTAGCTCCACTTGGCAATATCCCTTTTTCCTCTTGGGTATATCCTCAAAATAAGGAAGCTGGATTTTACGACTATGCTTTAGCGAAAGACATTACCGCTTTTTATATTGATAAAATAGGCCCTTTTCCTTTTGAAAAATTAGCCAATGTGCAATCCAAAACACGCTTTGGAGGCATGGAAAATGCGGGAAATATTTTTTATCACGAACATTCTGTAGATGGAAAACGTGGAAGCGAAGCCTTATTGGCCCACGAAATTGTACATCAGTGGTTTGGTGATTCTGCTACGGAAAAACACTGGAGCCATTTGTGGTTGAGTGAAGGATTTGCTACCTATTTAACCGACTTGTATTTTCTAGAAACCCAAGATGAAGCAACATTTCATAAACGTTTAGAAAACGAACGCTTAAAGGTAATTCGTTTTTATAAAAGACAACAAACTCCTGTAGTGGACACAGAAACCACCAATTACTTACGCTTACTAAATGCTAATTCATACCAAAAAGGAGCTTGGTTTTTACATATGCTACGCAATAAGCTGGGTGATGATTTATTCTGGAAAGGCATCCGTGCCTATTACCAAGAATACAAATTCAGCAATGCCAATACAGATGATTTTAGAAGCGTAATAGAAACCATCTCTGGTGAAAATTTAAACACTTTTTTTAAGGACTGGTTGTTTACCGCTGGACATCCTATCTTAAAACTGGATTGGAAACAAGCCCATAAAACCATTCAACTAAACATTGTACAARCTCAAGAAACACCCATTTCTTTTTGGTTAGAAATTGCTGTAAATTATACCGATGGTAGTTCGGAAATAAAAACCTTGGAGATTAACAAAAAGGAGGAGACTGTTTCTTTTAAGGTTAAGAAAAAGGTAGCATCTGTGGATTGGGATCCTGGAGTTCGGTTGTTGTTTGAGATTGCCCAGTAGCTTTAAATAAGCTACATTCGAAGTAAATATTAACATGAAAAAAATCTGCTATCTAATCACATTACTAGTCATTACTAGCTGTGGAAGTGCTAAATACAGTTATTCATTGGACGAATCTTTGGGTTACAAACAAGGAAAATGGTTACTAAACACAGTATTTGAAAAGGAAAAACATCCACATATAAATGAATATGCAGAAAGTTACTTTATGAATAAAATTGAGGGAACCGTTTCTACTCTTTTGGAAATACAAAATAACAGTGCCGGTTTAATGAAAGCAATCGTTCCTTTTGAGCCTTCAAAAAAACAGTTAAAAGAAATAAAAAAAGCAACAGATTACCATTATCTAATCAACATTAAAACCATTGTAATTTCTAAAGATTTAAATGGTTTTATTGGAAATACAAAATATGGAGTATCCTACAAAAAAAATGCCGTCCGCATAGAAATTGACATTTACGATTTAAACAAAATGCAATTAGTTTCCAGCAATTCCGCCACCGCTATAGAAGAATACAAACTTAACGAAGAACCAAATTGGTCATTAGCCAGAGGAATTATACGGTTAAAAACAGGGGCACTTAAGAGGCTTATTAAACGATTGTAAGATTACAAAAAAAACCAGAAGATGTTTAAATAATGACATCTTCTGATTTTAAAAAAATTATTGGGATTTCGTTAGATTTAATCCTAAATTAACCTGAATCATAAAAGGGAAAAACCCATTATTACCCAAGGTGTCAAAATAATACTGTGGACCAACATCAACAAGTACTCTCAGTTTATTATAGGATCGCTGCATCCCCCAAGTTGGACCAATTGCAAAATCAGTATTATTCGTTCTTTCAACATTTTCAAAAATTGATTTTCCACGAAACATTGCACGAAAGGATACAAAATTTCCAGAATTATAAATAATGGTTTTACCTTTTAGTGCACGTTTTTTACGATTATATAAAAATTTATACTGCACATCTACAAAAGGAGCTATAATATAATTGAATCCATTATTTGTTACAGCTGTAATTTCATCGTAAGCTCCGCTATATCCAATACCTATTCCGATAGACACAACTGAATTACTTCCAAAAACCACTTCTTGCTCTATACCAGGATTTATAATATTTATTATTAATTATTTTT
>NVSD01000158.1 GCA_002401105.1 Flavobacteriaceae bacterium
CGTAACTCTTTAAGAACTGGTGGACCAACTAGTTCTGAAGATGGGCCTATGCCATCTACTTGTTGGACGTGTAAATCTCCAGATGTGCCACGTTATATGAACGAAAACGGTACAGATAAATATTATAGTGGAAAATGGTCTAGTAAAGGTGCGGAAATTGTAAATCCTATTGGATGTGCTAACTGTCACGATGAAAAATCTATGAACCTTACCATTACCCAACCTGCGTTGATCGAAGCATTCGAACGTCAAGGGAAGGATATTACCAAAGCGTCTCATAACGATATGCGTTCTTTAGTATGTGCTCAATGTCACGTTGAATACTACTTTAACAAGAACTTACCTGGTAAAGAAGGAATTCCTGTGTTAGTATTCCCTTGGGATGATGGACAAACAGTGGAAGATATGGAAGCATATTATGACAAAATTAATCACGTAGACTGGACTCATAAAATCTCTAAAGCGCCGATGTTAAAAGCGCAGCATCCTGGATACGAAACATTCCAAATGGGTATTCACGGACAACGTGGTGTATCTTGTTCGGATTGTCACATGCCTTACAAAACTGAAGGAGGTCAAAAATTCACAGATCACCATATTCAATCTCCATTAAACAACGTGGCTAATTCTTGTCAGGTTTGTCACCGTGAGGAAACTGATGAGTTGATTAAAAATGTATTTGATAACCAAGATCGTATTATCGGAAACAGAGATCAATTAGAGCGTTTGTTAGTTCGTGCGCATGTTGAAGCTGGAAAATGTTGGGAATTAGGAGCTACTGAAGCWCAAATGAAAGATATTTTACACGGAATTAGATTAGGACAATGGCGTTGGGATTACGTTGCGGCATCGCACGGTGGATCTTTCCATGCTCCTGTTGAATTAGGACGTGTATTAGGTACTGGTATTGATGTAACTCAAGAAACTAGAATCAAATTAGCGAAATTGTTAATGACCTTAGGATTTAAAGGTGAAGTTCCTTATCCAGATATCGCAACAAAAGCGAAAGCTCAAAAATTCATTGGATTGCCAATGGAAAAATTGAAAGCTGAAAAAGCGAAATTCTTAAAAGAATTAGCGCCTAAATGGGATGCTGAAGCTAAAGAACGCGAAAGCAAGTACTAAATAGTACTAAAATTTATACTAAATGGCGAATGTGTTTTACAATGCATTCGCCATTTTTTTATTCTATTGATTGCACTTATATTTGCGACTTATGACTAACAAAAAAAACTTACCTCAACACAACTTATGGGATACGCCTTGGGGCTATGCCGAATCTTTTTTAATAGCTTTTGGACTCCTACTCACAGGTTTTGTAATGGAAGCTAGTTTGGGATCTCAAACGGCCATTTCGCTCGTTTTTCCCTATAACCTTATTTTATTAGTTGGCTATATTTGCGTACTTATGGCGCTTTATAAATGGGCAAGTAATCATCCTATTGTAAGATGGTTGAGTAAAGTGCCCGCCAGTATTACCAGTATCGTTTTTGTGACTTTATTGGTCATGATTATGGGAATTATCCCTCAAATATCAAGCGACAACTATATAGTAAACCTATTGGGATTGAATCACATTACTACCAATTGGGCGTTTTTATTAATTATTGGATTATTTTTAACCTGTTTRGGWYTGRTTTCTATCAARCGTATMGCACARTTTAGYAMKGCRAATTTTGGKTTTRTYCTAAAYCATGTTGGTTTRTTTWTRGCWYTWACTGCTGGKATTTTRGGCTCTGGAGATATACAACGTGYWTCYATWGARCTKAAAGARAACGAAGCCAACTATATGGCCRTTGAYCARKCSRAYGGYAGTCCWGTMGAATTRTCWTTYGCYWTRTTRTTRAAAGATTTTAAACTRGAAGAATACGCTCCTAAATTGGCATTGATTGATAATGAAAGTGGTGAGATATTACACAATCAAGGCAAAAACTTATATGATATTGTAACAGGAGAAAAGTATAGCTACGAAGGATTTGAAATAGAAGTACTGAGCTATTTACCCATGTCTTCCCCTTTTGGAAGCAGGTATGTAAAGGTGAATGAGCAAGGTTCATCTCCTGCTGCTTTGTTAAAAGTGACCAACACAAAAACAAACGAAGTTATAGAAAATTGGATTTCTTGTGGGAGTTTTGCTCAGCAATACCGGTCCTTAAAAATAAGTGATACCTATTCCTTAGTGATGACGATTCCTGAGGCGAAGAAATTTAGTTCTGAATTGGAACTGTTAACTAGGAAAGGAGAGCGAATTCCAACAATTATTGAGGTCAACAAAGCACACAATCACGATTTGTGGGAAATATATCAATTAGATTATAACAAAGGTATGGGGAAATGGTCCACTACCAGTGTTATAGAATTGGTGCGTGATCCGTGGTTGCCTGTAATTTATACAGGAATATTTATGATGATATTTGGTGCCTTTTATATGTTCTGGGTAGGGAATAAAATAACTAAAAACGACTAATTATGACTTGGATAGATTTTCCTTTRTATAGCGGTATTGTAGCCGTATTTTTTCTKATTGGATTGGTTGTTTTAGGCTATTCTTATAAAAAACSAAGTGCCTTTAAAATAGCAAGTGTATTATTTGTTATAGGTTGGGGKGTATTAGTATTGTTTGTCGTGCAATTATGGCTCGAATTAGAAAGGCCTCCTATGAGAACATTAGGGGAGACCCGCTTGTGGTATGCCTTATTTTTACCTGTGATTGGTGGTTTGACCTATTTGMGATGGCGTTATAAATGGTTTTTAGCCTATAGTATTTTAATGGCCTTGTTGTTTTTAGGTATTAATTATGCCAACCCAGAAACCTATTCTAAAACCTTAATGCCAGCCTTGCAAAGTCCGTGGTTTGTGCCACATGTATTGGTGTATTTATTATCCTATGCMGTATTAGCAGCSTCTAGTATTGTKGCTRTWAAAGGATGGTACGATCATTATAAAAATGAAGCAAAACAWAGCACTTTAGCGYTMGCKGATAACTTGGTGTAYATTGGRTTYGCTTTTTTAACCTTAGGGCTTTTATTTGGCGCCTTATGGGCARAAGAAGCMTGGGGACATTACTGGACCTGGGATCCAAAAGAGATTTGGGCATTYTTAACATGGATGGGGTATTTAATATACATTCATTACCGTCATTTTCATCCGAATAAAGACAAACAAGCATTGACCATTTTGGCATTGGCATTTGTGGTATTATTGGTGTGTTGGTTCGGAGTTAATTATTTACCGGTTGCGCAAACCAGTGTGCATACGTATACGCAATATTAACCCCGCAGGGGTTTTGTTGTTGCGTGGCGGTGCGTGTACACGTGTGCGCGTACATGTTGTGCGTAAATGTGCGCGTAGAGACGCAATGCTTTGCGTCTAACAATCCAAACGATACGATATCATACCATACCATGTGTAGGCGCAAAGCATTGCGTCTAAATTATAAGGAGACGCAAAGCATTGCGTCTGTACGATAAAAAATATTTTTGTATATTCAGAATGCTATGAAAAAATACAAAAATAAATACAGGATTCCGTCTGCACGCCATCCCGATTGGGATTATGGTGCCAATGCCGATTATTTCGTTACAATATGCACGCATAATCATCAACATTTTTTCGGGAAAATATCAAATGGAATTATGATTTTATCCAATATTGGGGAAATTGTCCGTTTTGAATGGGTCAAATCATTTGAAATGCGTCCTGATATGAATTTGACAATGTTTGAATATGTGGTAATGCCCAATCATTTTCATGCGATTATTGGAATTGGGAAAAATAAATATAATGATGGTATGGGTAGAGACGCAATGCCTTGCGTCTCTATACCCGCGAATATGGATTTTGATAATGTGAAGGGAGACGGAAATGTTAATGGAAAGGGAGACGCAATGCCTTGCGTCTCTACGTTTGGGCCGCAATCCAAAAATTTGGCGTCCATTATTCGTGGATTCAAAACGGGGGTTACCCAAAACGCGCAACAAAAAAATGCAAATTTTAAATGGCAGGGTCGGTTTTATGACCATATTATCAAAAATGAAAAATCATTTCAAAACATATCAAATTACATCATCAATAATCCCCGGAAATGGGCAGATGATAAATTCCATGGAATAAACAATATATAATAATATTTATGCATTACCTTATGTCTAATGTTGTCAACAACAATACTAAATACCACCATAATTATCGTTTTGGTCAAATGACCTGAATAACGCTGTGAGATTGTTTGGATAGAATGCAGGGTGTTTCGTGTGTAGAGACGCAAAATTTTGCGTCTCTACACGCGCAACAAAAAAATGCATATATTTACCCTATGCCGCAAAAAAAACAAACTGTATCATTAGTCCTAGGAAGTGGAGGGGCCAGAGGAATGGCTCATGTAGGAGTTATTCGCTGGTTAGAAGACCATAATTATGAAATCAAATCCATTTCTGGTTGTTCTATTGGAGCTGCTATTGGAGGTGCTTATGCCATGGGGAATTTAGAGCAATTTGTTGCATGGCTTGAGAAGTACAAGCGTAGTGACATGTATTATATGCTTGATTTTATGTTTGGAAAAGGTGGTTTTGTGAAGGGTGATAAAGTATTGGAAACCATTAAAAAACAAATTGGTACTGAATTGATTGAAAATCTTCCGATTAAATTTACAGCTGTAGCGGCTGATATTTCTAATGAGGAGGAGGTTTGGTTACGGAAAGGTTCATTAAGCGAAGCTATTAGAGCTTCCATATCGTTACCTTTATTTTTTACTCCTTATGAACTGAATGGGGTGAAATTATTGGATGGAGGAATTCTGAATCCTACGCCCATAGAGCCTACATTAAATGATGGTACYGACCTTACCATTGTTGTGAATTTGGGGGGAGCTCCAGAAGTAAAACTTCCCGAAAAACAGGTGAAAAAAGATCCTTGGCAACGGAAATTAGACATCTACATAAATAAGATGAAAAAATACCGCAACAAAACGTCTAATGAGTGGAGTATGATGTATGTGGCWGATCAATCGTTTAATGCCATGCAAAACGCCATCGCTCAGCAAAAAATGAAAATGTACCCACCAGATTTTGTGATAAACATTCCTAGAAATAAGTGCAATACATTGGAATTTGAAAAAACTGCTGAAATGATTGAATTTGGTTATAAAATAGCGGGTGATGTATTAGGGAAGCGCCATGTTGTAAAAGCAAAGGCATCAGTCGGTTAAAATAGTCTCCATTATCAAAGCCGTTTTTAAAGCAGAATCACCCGTTGATGGATGCTTGAAATTCTTG
>NVSD01000159.1 GCA_002401105.1 Flavobacteriaceae bacterium
GATATGCATTTTAAACTAAAATTATGCCATGTTTCTAATTAAATTTTGTCTCAAAAAAATAGTATGCGCTGAAGCAAGTGAATATCAACGAATTCTATGAAATAAAACTTTTCAACAATAATTGTTATTAACTAATTAAATGTTTTTTGTAAATCATCTCTTTTATTTTCTAATTTTAAAGTCGGAAGATTTATTAAAAAATAAAACTTAAATAATGGAGAATCAGCTAGTTTTGGAAAAAGTGTACACGCGTGATGAGGTGTTGAAGTCATCATTACGCTATTTTAATGGCGATGAGTTGGCAGCAACCACATGGATGAACAAATATGCAATTAAAAATAAGGAAGGAGCCTTTTTAGAAAGTACTCCAAATGATATGCATGCACGTATGGCTAAGGAATTTGCTAGAATTGAAGCAAATTACGATGCTACCGAAACTACTACAGAAGGTTTGTCGGACTATGGTAAAACCCGTCAAAAATTGAGTGAGGAAGTAATTTTTGATTTGTTCAAAGATTTTAAATATATCATCCCACAGGGAAGCGTTATGTCGTCTTTAGGAGACAAAAATACGATTGCTTCTTTATCTAACTGTGTGGTAATCCCACCCGTATTGGATTCTTATGGAGGGATTTTTTATACAGATCAGCAAATGGCACAATTGTTTAAAAGACGTTGTGGTGTAGGAGTTGATTTATCTAATCTAAGACCTAACGGAGCTACAGTTTCTAATTCAGCAGGGACTACTTCTGGTGCGGTTTCTTTTATGAATCGTTTTTCGAATACCACAAGGGAAGTTGCTCAGAATGGACGTAGAGGAGCTTTAATGCTTACCATGGATGTTGCCCATCCAGACATTGAAGAGTTTATAAAAATTAAACAAGATTTAACAAAGGTTACAGGAGCGAATATTTCTATCAGAATTTCTGACGAATTTATGAAAGCTGTTGTGAGTGATGCTAATTTTATGTTGCGTTTTCCTATTGATAGTGCAACTCCTGAATTTTCTAGAGAGATAAAAGCGAAGGATTTATGGGATACTATTATTAAATGTGCACATAATACTGCAGAACCAGGATTAATTTTTTGGGATCGTCAGCATTATTATTCAACATCGTCCTTATATCCTGGTTTTAAAAATGATTCTACCAATCCTTGTTCGGAAATTGCCATGCAAGGTGGAGATAGCTGTCGTTTAATCGCCGTGAATTTATTTAGTTTTGTAACAGAACCATTTACAAAAAACGCCAAATTCGATTATAAGAAATTATACGAGGTTGTATACGATACACAGCGTTTGATGGATGATTTGGTTGATTTAGAGTTGGAGGCTGTTGAAAAAATCTTCAATAAAATTGATGGAGATGTAGAACCGGATGATATCAAAAAGATTGAAAATGATACTTGGAAATTATTAGCGGAAACTGGTAAAACAGGACGTAGAACAGGATTAGGGTTTACTGCCTTAGCAGATACTGTAGCCGCTTTAGGGTTAAAGTTTGATACAGACGAAGCCATTGATATGGTGGACGAAATAATGAAATCTAAGTTGGCAGGAGAGTTTGATAGTAGTATTGATATGGCTATTGAACGTGGGAAATTTAAAATATTTGATCCGGAAATAGAAGATCAGTCAGAATTTGTACAAATGATGGCTACTGACTTCCCTACTATTTATAAAAGAATGATGACGTATGGTCGTCGTAATATATCTATAAGTACCGTGGCTCCTACAGGGTCGTTGAGTATGTTAGCGCAAGTTTCTTCGGGAATTGAACCTGTGTTTTTATTGAGTTATAAAAGACGTAGAAAAGTAAATAAAGATGATACCAATGCGAAAGTTGCCTATGTAGATGAGATGGGGGATGCTTTTGAGGAATTTGATGTATTCCATGGGAAATTAAAAACATGGATGGATGCAACAGGAGAAACCGATATAACAAAAAGTCCGTATGCTGGTGCAACTGCTCCAGAAATAGATTGGAAAAAGCGTATTAAAATGCAAGCCTTGGTGCAGAAATACACTACGCATTCTATCAGTTCTACTATTAACCTAGCGAGTGATGTAACTACGGATTTAGTAAGTGATATTTATATTGAATCTTGGAAAAAAGGAGTGAAGGGTATTACCGTATATCGCGATGGTTCAAGATCGGGTATTTTAGTGTCTAATGATACGAAGACGGAAAAAGAAAACGAAGAATGCTTTGAGCAAACTAAGTTTCCTAAACGCCCAAGAAAATTAGAAGCAAAAGTGGTCCGTTTTCAAAACGATTACGAAAAATGGGTAGCTGTTGTTGGAATTTTAGAAGGTCGTCCTTACGAAATATTTACTGGAAAAGTGGATGATTCTTTTGTATTGCCAACCAATTTAGATAAAGGCTGGATCATAAAAAACAGGGAAGATAACGGCGATGCTCGTTACGATTTTCAATACGAGGTGAAAAACGGTTACAAAGTAACCATGGAAGGCCTATCACGTTCATTTGATCAGGAATATTGGAACTATGCTAAATTAATTTCTGGGATTATCCGTCACGGAATGCCAATGGCTTATGTGGTAGATTTAGTACAAAATTTGAATTTTGATAGTGATAATATCAATACTTGGAAAAACGGAGTTGCGCGTACCTTAAAACAATTTGTACCGAATGGAACCGTTGCTGCAGATAAAAAATGTGGTGAATGTGGAGACCCAGATGGATTAATTTACGAAGAAGGATGTTTAATTTGCAAGAGCTGTGGAAACAGTAAATGTGGATAAGCACTAAACATATATTTAAAATTAAAACTCGTTACCGTGAAAATGGTAACGAGTTTTTTTATGTCAGTTTCTAAATTGAATAAATAAATAGTACTTTAGATTGATGAATAAAAAAATGGTGCTTCCAGGACTACTGTTATTTTGTAGTGTAGTTTTATTAATAGTAGATTTTTTATTAATCGAGGATAATGGTGCTGGATATTATGTGCGTAAAACAGCATCAGTTTGTTTAATTATTGCCATGCTATTTCGTTTGAAAGTAGAACGTGATACTATGAATTTACCTGTAAAAAACGTTGAAAATGTGGATTAAAACTCAAAACAACAAAGAATTAATAAATGTGTGCGCTGTCAAAATTATGAAGAGCGGAAAGAAAATGTATCTAATGGCTGTTATAAAGGGAGCTGGTTTTATGTCGTCTGGAAATAAAATCATTGCAAAATATAATACAATGGACGAAGCGGAAATAGCACTTTCTAAAATTGAAATAAGTATTGCAAATAAAGAACATATACATGTTATGTCAAAACAATAATTACTGTTGAATCCTATAGAAAATTATTTTTTGCATCAAAAGGAACCCTATCAGGCGATGATGCTCTATGTACGTAGCTTGTTGTTGAAATCTGTGTTTGGGATTGAAGAAAAACACAAATATGGAATTCCGTTTTATTATGTTAATAACAAGCCGTTGTGTTATCTAAATGTTTTAAAAGGGACCGAATTTGTAGACATTGCTTTTGTGAAAGGAGTTGAATTACAAGTTGAGTTTTCGATATTAAAGGATTATAAAAACAGGAAATATACGCGATCACTTCAATTAGAAACGATAGAAAGTTTGGATGAAGTTGAATTCGAAAAATTAATATTGAGAGCTACAGAACTTAATTTAAAAAAAATAGCCCCATAAAATGGAGCTATTTGTATAGTAAGTGTAAAGTATTAAAACTTATTAATCGTTTTTCTAATAGCCACTAACTTCGTTAATAAATCTTCTAAGTGGTCTAAGTTTAACATGTTCGCTCCATCAGATTTTGCATTGGCTGGATCTGGGTGTGTTTCGATAAAGATTCCGTCAACACCAACTACAATTCCTGCTTTGGCTATGGTTTCTATCAATTCTGGTTTTCCACCTGTTACACCACCTGGTTGGTTAGGCTGTTGTAAAGAATGTGTGATATCCAATACGGTAGGTGCATACTTTTGCATTTCAGGAATACCTCTAAAATCTACAATCATGTCCTGGTATCCAAACATGGTTCCACGGTCTGTAATCCATGCTTTTTCACTACCGCTATCTTTTACTTTTTGTACCGCATGTTTCATTGCATCAGGACTCATAAATTGTCCTTTTTTAAGGTTTACTACCTTTCCCGTTTTAGCAGCAGCTACTACTAAATTAGTTTGTCTAACTAAAAATGCAGGAATTTGTAATACGTCCACATATTTAGCCGCTAATGCTGCATCTGAACTTTCATGAATGTCAGTTACAGTTGGGACATTGAATCTTTCACCTACTTTTTTTAATATTTCCAATGCTTTTACATCGCCAATACCAGAAAAACTATCAATTCTAGAACGGTTTGCTTTTCTAAAACTTCCTTTAAAAATAAAAGGAATTTCTAGCTTGTCAGTTATTTTTTGCACTTTTTCACAAATTTCCATCGCCATTTCTTCGCTTTCAATGGCACAAGGCCCTGCTAATAAAAAGAAATTTCCGCTGTCGGTATGTTTTATGTTAGGAATCAGATTTAAATCCATGTTGAATGTTTTTTTGCAAATGTACTCAAAAACCAACTGATTTAATATCAATCCTTATATTTACACTAAAAAAAGCATGGCTGTTAACGAATTTCTTGCCGATAGAATCCGAAATTACCTATTAGATAATCATATAGACTTTTTCGAAAAACGAATGTTTGGAGGTTTGACTTTTATGGTGGATAATAAGATGTGTGTGGGATTGATAAAGGGGAAGATGATGTCACGAATAGGTCCTGACGCCTATAAGGATGCATTATTAAAAGAAGGATGTACTGAAATGAAATTCACGGGAAAACCTATGATAGGCTATGTTTTTTTAAATGATGAAGCGACCGATTTAGAAGTGGATTTGGAATATTGGATTTCTTTAGCCTTGGATTTTAATCCCTTGGCGAAGGCGAGTAAAAAGAATAAAGAAGGGCTCGGAAAAAATCAAGATACCTTCCTTAGTTACTAATCTCGTGAAGAGCACTTCTGGCTTGTAATATAAATGAGTTGATTATATTGCAAATTAAAGGATTTCAATGTTAGTGAAATAGATAAATATTTCTCGACTAATGAAGAAGAGGTGGTCGCAAATTGCGACCACCTTGGGAGGTTAGAAGAGGTATCTTTACAACTTAGAACTTTCCCCGTGTATAGCATTAGGATGCTATTGTGCGATTATAGATTTAAAAAATTCTAGAAGGATAATGTAAAATTAGAATGTTATGAAAGGGACAGGGAAA
>NVSD01000005.1 GCA_002401105.1 Flavobacteriaceae bacterium
TTGGTATTAACATTAGCGCCTTTGCATAAAAAATACGGTATCAAACGATTGATTGTTTCTACCTACCAGTCTATCACTGGAACAGGCGTAAAAGCAGTAAAACAATTGGAAAACGAAATGGCAGGAATCAAAGGTGATATGGCTTATCACTACCCAATTCACCAAAATGCGATTCCACATTGTGATGTATTCGAAGCGAATGGATATACCAAAGAAGAAATGAAATTGGTACGTGAACCTCAAAAAATATTAAACGACAGAAGCATTGCTATTACCGCAACTGCAGTGCGTATTCCAGTTGTTGGAGGACATAGTGAAAGTGTGAATATTGAGTTTTTAAAGGAATTTGATGAAGGGGAATTACGCAAACTATTAAGCCACTCTCCTGGGATTGTTGTAAAAGATAATTTAGATACAAACACCTATCCAATGCCTATTTATGCACACGGAAAAGACGCAGTTTTTGTAGGAAGAATCCGTAGAGATGAATCGCAAGCAAACACCGTAAACATGTGGATAGTGGCTGATAACTTACGTAAAGGAGCGGCTACAAATGCCGTGCAAATTGCGGAGTATTTAGTGGAAAACAACTTAGTGTAAATACTAAAAAACATAATGTAAAGGCTGTTCAGAATTTGATTTTGAACAGCCTTTTTTTATTATTTTTTAAGTCGACGGAATATATTATCTTAGATAATATATCAACCATTGACGTATTAAAAAGATAGTATCTTCAATTAAAACATACTCCTTCTATAGGTCATTGCGAGGAGGAACGACGTGGGAATCTAATTCTTAATTTCTATATATTAAGTAGATTTACAAGTCCTAAAAATTACCATTGACGTAATTTTTTCACATGTTCATTTTTTGCTCCTCCAAAAAACGAACCAAAAAAGGAGCATTTTATGATGTATTTTTTAATGCGGTAAAAAACCTTATTAAAAACCATGTCCAAAACTGCGCGTCGCTCAAAGGATCGCTCCTGAATCTCGCAGCTTTTGAACATATATACTACATAAAAGACAGGCTTCGATTTGAAATCATCAATATTACAAAGTTCACTTTTTCAATACCTTTAGCATTTCACTGAACGTCATCACCGCCACTGGTTTTTATGTTTTTAAAAACTCTCATCTACCATTGACGTATTTAGGATACAAGATAACCCCACAATAATACTCCTAAAATTGTGATCACTTGCGAGTGTCATTTCGAACGGACGTGAGAAATCTCTGCGTATTAGTATGAGATTTCTCCTCGTTCCTCGTTCGAAATGACACGTGGAATGTGACACTTGTAACGCTACCTTTTTACAGTTCTTATTCGTCATCATCGCCACTGGTTTTTTATGCTTTTAGAAAACTCCCATCTCGATGTGATGGAATCTAAGAAAAAGGTAAACAAACGTAAAAATCACTCGATGTGACGGAAAGTGATTCAAACTTAAGCACATCCTTATTTCCCCTTCCATCTTCCTTCCTTTTTTAAGAATCTTTAGCTGCTAAAAAAAGCTTTCTTCACTACAACGTTGTAGTAAAATTTAACACAAATTTATCTCAAATCGACAGAAACATATTTTTTTAGTCATTTTGAACTATCAGCCCCTTATTTTAGAACTATACGCCCCGTGTTTTATGTGGTCTAAGTTATGACATTTACCACAAGTAAATAATTAACCTTAACTAAATCACATTATTAACATGAAAAACAGAATTTCAATTTTGGGAAGTAATCAGCCCTCTCTATTTCGGGGAACGATGCTTGCTTTACTAATTATGTTAGGTACACATACCATATTTGCACAGTCCATCACCATTAAAGGAACCATTACGGACATGGAAGGAATGCCTTTACCGGCAGCAAATATTATAGAGAAAGGAACACAAAACGGAGCTGTTTCTGATTTTGATGGACTTTATACAATCACGGCTCCAAAAGGGAGTACATTGGTATTTAGTTTTATTGGGTTTTCGCCAAAGGAAATTGTAGTAGGAAACCAAACCACCATCGATGTTTCTTTGGCGAGTGCAAATACCTTGGACGAAGTTGTAATTATTGGTTATGGTACCACTAAAAAGAGCGATTTAACGGGTTCTATATCTAGTGTAGGCGCCAAAGATTTTGAAAAACAACCTGTTTTCAGAGTGGAAGATGCCTTACAAGGACGCGCTTCTGGGGTACAAATTTCTAAGAATTCTGGAGCACCTGGAGCGGAAATCAAAATACGTATTCGTGGAGCCAATTCTATTAGTAGTAACAACCAACCATTAATTGTAATCGATGGAATTATTGGGGGAACTCTTACGGGAATCAATACCAACGATATTGAATCTATGGAGATATTAAAAGATGCTTCTGCTACCGCTATCTACGGATCGCGTGGTGCYAACGGAGTTATCTTAGTAACCACTNAAAAAAGGAAAAGGGGAAGCTAAAGTAGCTATTAGTTACTTTACTAGTATTTCTGAGGTGCCTGAATTTATTGATGTTTTAAAAGCACAAGAATTTGCAGACATTCACGGAATTACTTTTGATGGTAATGGTGAAAATTATCAAGATCGTTATTTTCAAACAGGGATTACCAACAATACACAAGTATCGTTAAGCGGAAGTGAAGGGAAAATCGGCTTTTTTATCTCTGGAAGTTTAGTAGATCAGACAGGAGTAACAATCAATTCAAAATACAAACGTCACTCTTTACGTTCTAATTTAAATGCTAAAATAAACGACAAGTTTTCTGTGAGCTTAAACTTAGCGGGAAGTGTTGAAAAATCGTTGAACTTAGTAGCAGACGGGGCTAGAACTTCTACCGACAGACGTGGAGGATTAACGGCTGTGTTAGGATGGGATCCCACCACTCCACTACGCGATGCCAACGGAAATTACAACTTAACATCTACCAATGCGGTAGGATTGGTAAATCCAATTGCAGTGAGAGAGCAATCGGATGTGAATTTGACTAAAAATAATTTTGACGCTAGCTTTACTGCAAATTATAAAATTAACGAGAACCTTACTTATACATTTGTAGGAGGTTTATTACACAGAAATCGCATCAACGAAAGTTACCGTGGTATTCCTGCAGGGAGTAGTGTAGAACCTGCCACTGCTGGTGCATCGTTTGGAAGTAGCTTATCGCTTCAAAACAGTAATATTTTAACTTGGCAYAAGGRATTTGGAAAAAACAATATAAAACTTACGGGKATTTATGAAATTCAAAGTTCTCAAAATAGAGGGTTTTCTGCCAATGGAGGTCCTTTAGAAATTCCTGGAAATTTCTTTTCATTAAGATTGGGAGCTACRCCTAACGTAAATGCAACCTTATCAGAAAGCAACATGCAATCTTGGATTGGACGTGGRGAATACAATTATAACGGCACCTTGTTTCTTACCGCCACAGTACGTGCGGATGAATCATCAAAATTCAGAAAAGACAACAGGTTGGGTATCTTCCCTTCTATTTCTGCAGCCTATAATTTATGGTCTGTTTTACCGGAAGATTCATTTATTGGAAACCTAAAAATAAGAGCAGGATACGGAGAAACAGGGAATCAATCYATAGCGCCTTACTCTACTTACAACACCATTTCTACCACTTCGGCTAATTTCCCAACGGATGGATTATCAGAAAGCGTAGGTATYAAATTAGGAAACACTGGAAACCCAGATTTAACTTGGGAAACAACCAAACAATCTAATATTGGAATCGACTTTTCTATTTTTGAAGGACGTATTAAATTTGCGGCTGATGCGTATAAGAAAAACACCACCGATTTATTATTAGCCGTTCCAGTACCTGGATATGAAGGAGGAGGAACTGTATTAAAAAACATTGGAGAAGTATCTAATACTGGATTCGAATTTAACATTAACGGAACCGTATTTGAAAAAGAAAAATTCACTTGGACCAGTTCTTTCAACTTTACAACCAACAGTAATAAAGTGGAGCAATTAACGGGAGACCAAGATCAGATCATCATCAACCCTGTAGGCGTTATGTCTAACTCTGCTGGTGGAATGGGAATTATTAAAGTAGGCCAACCTCTAGGTCAATTTTATGGGGCTACTTTCTTAGGGACTTATAAAACAGGCGATACAGACGGAACACCTGGCGCAGCTAAATATTTAAGAGATGAGAATGACGAATTAGTTTTAGGAGTGATTGGAAACGGTACTCCAGATTATACTTGGGGCTTTAACAACACCTTAAATTATGGAAAATTAGATTTGAATTTATTAGTTACAGGATCTCATGGTTTTGATGTTTTAAACCTTACCAGAGCACAAATTTCAATGGCTGGAGGAAATGTAAACAATGCTACTATTGGAGAATACCGCAACCGTTGGACGGCTGAAAATCAAACAGAAATTCCTGCTACAGGAAATAATTTTGTAAACTCATCTCGTTATGTAGAAGACGGTAGTTTTATCCGTTTGACAAATGTAGCAGTGGGATATAATATAGATAGTATCAAAGGATTTGATTCGATTCGTATCTATGTAAGTGCACAAAACTTATTCACTTTAACCGATTATAAAGGATATGACCCAGAGGCGAGTTCTACAAGCGCTAGCAGCGATTCAGGAGCATCCATAGACTGGGGAGCATTCCCAAATCCAAGAACATTTACCTTCGGGATTAACATTGGACTTTAATCATTTATAACAGAAAATTATCATGAGAAAATATATCAATAAATCAGCATTAAAAGTGCTAACAATTTCCCTTTTAAGCACAAGTTTGCTTTTGGTTGCCTGTGTAGATTTAGACGAAGATGTAGCAGAAGCACGTTTGGACCCGTCTAATTTAAACTCGCAAGAAGCCTTAGAGGCCTCTATAACGGGAACTTATAAAGCATTAGGTTTGGCCGCAAAATGGTCACAATTTTGGATTAATTCTTTTGGAGGTGACGATTTAACCACCCACAGTGGAAAAAACAAAATTGCATTTAGAGAGGCCGATACACGTATCTTAACTTCTGCTTCGGCGCGTATCAATACCGCCTATGAAGAGTCTTATAAAATTATTAAAGAAGCCAATAATATTATTGAAAACGAAGCTAATTTTGAAGGCAATGACCAAGATGCATTGGATCGATTGATTGGAGAAGCGTATTTTTTAAGGGCTTTTTCTTATATGCACTTGACCCATACTTACGGTAGAGTTCCATTAAACTTAACCGTAGCCATAGAAAATGATTTAGGCTATTCAGAAATAATTGACATCTATAAACAAATAGAAGCTGATCTTTTAAAAGCTGAAATTTTATTACCGAATAAATATCCAGCAGTAAACGCCGCCATTCGTCCAAGTAATGGATCTGCACGTGCAATGTTGGCCAAATTATATTTACACTGGGCAGGATATCCTTTAAAAGATACCGATAAATACGCCATGGCAGCGGCGAGCGCCAAAACGGTGATAGACAATGCAGGATCACATGGTTTTGCCTTAGTTCCGGATATGAATACTTTATGGTCTACGACCGATGAAAACAGGTTGAATTCTGAAATAGTATTTGGAGTAGCACACTGCGTTCCTTGTGGAAACACGTACGCAAACAGACATTCTGGAAAATTAGGCTACCCTTCTTCTATGGGTGGATGGAATGAGATATTTGCAGAAATTGGAATGTTCGAAGCTTTTCCTGAAGGACCTAGAAAAGACGCTACCTACGTAATCGAAGGTAAATTAAAAAAAGACGATTCGGATGGAATACATAAAAAAGGTGATGTGGTTAGTTGGACAGAATTTGATGATGAAGCACATCCTATGTTTAGAAAAATAACAGGGCATTTATCTGAAATTCCTGCCAACAGTTCTAGTACAAGTATGACCACCTACTTTATGCGTTATGCAGATGTATTATTAATATATGCAGAAGCTGAAGGTAGATCTGGAGGAAACGCATCTGACGCATGGGAAGCCATGAATAAAGTACGTCGTAGAGCCAATGGACTTCCAGTTGATACCGCAAATGCATCTGTAGATGTTACCAGTGGAGATTTAGCGGAAATTGCCTTTACAGAACGCAAGTGGGAATTTGCTGGAGAGTATATTCGTTGGGGTGATTTAGTACGTATGGAACGTGTTGCTAGTGCATTGGGAACACGCTCGGCTACGGAGCCTGTAGGACCGATTACTGGAAGTACCGCTCCAGAAAATTACTTTTCTCCTATGCCTCAATCAGAAATTGACAAAGCACCACAATTGGGAAAATAATAGGATTTTTTTTTAATTAGTTATTTGTTCAGCACTTTGAGTATTCGTACTCAAGGTGCTTTTTTTATACCCTACGCTTCCCACCTCCTATATTTGGTTCAAATACCCCCCTTGATTGAACCTTTAGTCTGCTTCATCTGTTAGATTCCTAGCTACCTTGCCTCTTCAATAATAAGCTACTAAACGCTAAGCATTCAAAATATACTCACCATGAATACCGCTGTTYTTAACGATAATAACCAGGCATCATCTCTTAAAAAATACAGTTTTTTACTGTTCMTACTCTGCTATTTTTTATCGRTACAACTACACGCTCAATGGAAAGAAACTTCTCTTATTTCTAAGTTGAATTCACAAGAAATTAGCATAAATATTCAATATAAAAATAGCGACAGCCCCCTTTTTGAACAGCTTTTAAAACAGTACAAAAACAGGCCTAACAGGTACTTACAATTAGATACCTCTGAGATACATCTACTCAACGATACACATAAAATAAGTATTAAAAAAGTTATAAAAAACGCAGACCGCATCTTAAAAAACACGTTCGTATTCAGGCATCACTGGGCCATGGAAAGAACCCATATCCCACATACTTTTAAAAATAACATCGACTGGGCTGCCAAACCAAACGGCGACGAGGAATGGTGCTATATGTTAAATCGCCATAGATATATACTAGATTTAGGACAGGCTTATGCCCTAACGGGCGATGAAAAATATGCCAAAGGATTTGTAAGCATTTTAACCGATTGGATACAAAACAATCCAAAAGAGGAACGCTTGAAGAGTATTTCATGGCGTAGGATTGAGGCAGGMATCCGTGCAGAAAATTGGATCAAAGGCTTTGAATATGTAAAAAACTCATCACATATAAGTCCACAATTCTTTGAATTATTTATCACTTCCCTATACCAGCACGGCGCATTTTTAAATCATAGTTTTAGCAACTTTTCTAAAACCAGTAACTGGGGAGTCATTGAGTTCCACGGACTCTTTAATATAGCGCTATTTTTGGAGGAATTTTCCAGCTCGGAAACATGGAGAACTACTGCTCTCAGCAATTTAAGTACTTGCATGGACTTACAAATTTTAGAAGATGGCAGTCAGTGGGAACAATCACCTATGTACCATAACGAAGTATTCCATTGCTACTTAAATGTCAATCTATTAGCCCAACGATTCAACATTGTACTCCCTACAAATATCATTACAAAAACAAAAGAAATGGCCTATGCCAATATCGCTTGGCAAAAACCAAATTATAAACAGCCCATGCTTGGAGATAGTGATGATACAGACCTCCGCGATTTTATTACGCTAGCAGCCGTTATTTTCAACGACCCCATTTTAAAGTCTAGAGGTTTTGAAAACATAGATTATGACACTACCTTTATGTTGGATGCAACACAAAAAAAAGCCTATGAGTCTTTAAACTCACAACCCCCAAATTTTTCGTCTATCTATCAAGAAACTTCGGGGGATTTTTACATGCGCTCCTCTTGGAAATCCACTGCCAATTACGCTAGTTTTCATATGAAAAAATTAGGAGGAGGACATGGGCATGATAATTTATTGCATTTCAATCTCTTTGGAAATGGACGCGATTATTTAGTAGATCCAGGAAGGTATACCTATGTAAATAATTCATGGAGAGCTTATTTTAAAAGCAGTGCCAACCACAATTCCTTAGAAGTYGATGGATTGCCAAATAGYATKTAYMAAGATTCATGGAGCAATGCGTTCGAGGCTACTGCTAGCAATCAATATACAAAATCAACGGATTTATTTGATTATGCCGAAGCTACAAACCTTGCTTATCTGCGATTGGAAGATCCGGTAACTGTAAAAAGACGCTTTTTTTATTTAAAACCCGATGTCTGGGTCATCGTAGATAGTTTTAATGGAAAGGCATCTCATACCTACACACAGCATTTTATTTTCCCGAATGATAAAATTGTAAAAAAAATGGATGGTATTCATACATCCTACACTTCCAAAAACTTAGAAATTCGACCTTTAAAACAAGTAGACATCCACATAAATGATGCCTGGTTCTCCTCGGAATACAATTTAAAAACACCTTCCAAAAAAGCAATATTTTCTACAAATAAAACAGGTTTCACATCCTTAATTACATTGCTTCACTTTCCAGAAAACACACGTATNACCACCAAATTTATTCCCGTGTATTCAAGAAGAGATGTATTAATTCCATCAGAAAATGCAGAGGCTATTGAATTCATAATAAATGACAAAAAACACCAACTGATAATTATTCATCAACAAACATCACCAGCCAATACTTTTTATAACGTGGATGGAATTTTAGTAAGAGGAGAAGTAATTCTTATCGATAAAAACACCACGAGCAATACCATTACAATTATAAAATAATGACAAAAAATCAAGAAAATAAACTCACATGGATTCTCAGAATTGCGATCGCCTGTACCTACATCGGTCACGGAATGTTTGCAATCCTCGGCTATCAATCTTGGTATCGCTATTTACAAGTAGTAGRAATTGCCATGGAACCCGCAAAATCAATGGTTATTGGAATTGGTTATTTAGATATTATGGTGGCTTTATTCATTTTAATAAAACCCAACAAATACATCTTGGCCTGGGCGTCAATTTGGGCGTTTTCTACGGCCTTTGTACGTCCATTTGCTGGAGAACCTATATGGGCTTTTGTAGAACGCGCCGCTAATTGGGCCGCTCCTTTAGTCCTATTATTGATTTTAAAACACCACAAAAATTAACAATAATAAAATAAAATTCAAAAACGATGTAATTGACAGAAAACCAATTAGCTACACTTAAAACAATTTCAACAACAGCTTAAAAAACAATGAAATACATAAAATACAATCGATTGTATTTTTGATGGTTTTTTTATATATTTACATTTTTAAAATAATAAATACCGAGGTTATCTCAAAACTAATCATACAATAAGATGAAAAAAGTAGTAACATTTGGAGAGATCATGTTAAGATTATCTCCTCAAGGATTTTTAAGATTTTCTCAAGCCAACAACTTTGATGTTGTCTATGGAGGGGGAGAATCGAATGTAGCAGTTTCGTTAGCAAACTATGGAGTTCCTGTAGATTTCATTACGCGTTTACCTAACAACGATATCGGGAAATGTGCTATGATGGAAATGAGAAAACAAGGTGTTAATGTAGATAAGATTATATACGGAGGAGACCGATTGGGGATTTACTTTTTAGAAACAGGTGCTGTTTCCAGAGGGTCTAAAGTAGTGTATGATCGTGAGCACTCTGCCATTGCCGAAATCAAGCCCGGAATGATAGACTGGAAAGCAGCTTTTGAGGGAGTCGAATGGTTCCATTGGACGGGAATTACCCCCGCCATTTCTCAAGGAGCAGCCGATGTATGTCTGGAGGCTGTAAAAGTAGCAAGTAGTATGGGAATTACCATCTCTACCGACTTAAACTACCGTGCAAAATTATGGAATTACGGAGGAGACAGAGAAACTATTATGACCGCTTTAACTTCGTATTGCGATGTTATTTTAGGGAACGAAGAAGATGCAGAAAAGCATTTTAATATCAAACCAGAAGGCTTAGACATTACCACTCAAGGACAGGAGGTAAAAGCCGAAGCATTTTTATCTGTTTGCAAGCAAATGATGCGCAAATTCCCAAAGGCAACGAAGGTAATTACCACATTACGCGGTTCTATTTCTGCATCTCATAAYACATGGGCWGGWGTTTTATATGATGGRAMYAAAATGTTTGAAACAAGACAGTATCAAATTACAGATATCGTGGATCGTGTAGGTGGAGGAGATTCATTTATGGGAGGATTAATTTACGGATTGTTAAAATATCCTGAAGACGATCAAAACGCATTGGATTTTGCCGTGGCAGCCTCTTGTTTAAAACACACAATTAAAGGCGATGCCAACTTGGTAACYGTAGAAGAAGTAGAAAAATTAATGGGTGGCGATGCCTCAGGAAGAGTCGCTAGATAAACTATAAATATGGCACAATTTACACGAATAGAAGTTGCTACGGCAATGAAAGAAACGGGGATGATTCCGCTGTTTTTTAACACAGATATTACACTGAGTAAAAAAGTTTTAAAAGCTTGTTACGACGGTGGAGCACGCTTGATGGAATTTACCGCAAGAGGTGATTTTGCACATGAGGTTTTTGGTGAAATGACCAAATACGCCATCGCTGAATTACCAGGGATGATTATGGGAGTTGGATCGGTAACAGATGCCGGAGCCGCCTCCTTATACATGGCCTTGGGCGCTAATTTTATTGTCACTCCAGTATTGAGAGAAGACATAGCCATTGTTTGTAACCGACGTAAAGTTTTATGGTCGCCTGGCTGTGGAACCTTAACTGAAATTACCAAAGCAGAAGAACTAGGATGCGAAATTGTCAAATTATTCCCTGGTGATATTTATGGACCTCAATTTGTAAAAGGAATTAAAGGGCCACAACCTTGGACAAGCTTGATGCCTACTGGAGGTGTTTCCCCTACTGTAGAAAACTTATCGGCATGGTTTAATGCTGGAGTTACTTGTGTAGGTATGGGATCTCAGTTAATCTCAAAGGAGATTATCGCCGATCAAGATTATGCATTGTTGACAAAAAACGTTGCAAAAGCCTTAGAGATAATACAAACAATTAGAAAATAAATAACCCCTCGCTTTTATTAAAGCGATAAAACTAATTACAATGAGTACATCAAATATGAGTAAACCGGCAGGGAATTACAGATACCGTATTCTTGCCATGCTATTTTTTGCGACGACCATCAATTATATGGACCGTAGCATTATGGGGATTTTAGGCCCAACATTACAAGAGAAATTTAATTGGACCAATGCCGATTATGGGTATATTAATATGGCTTTTAAAGCAGCCTATGCCATTGGTATGATCACCATGGGTAGTATTATTGACAGGTTTGGAACCCGGTTTGGATACACTTTATCCATTATTATTTGGTCTATTTTCGGAATGTTACATGCGGCAGTTCGACCAGCATTTGCATTTATCGGATTTATGGCAGCACGTTTTGGTCTTGGATTTGGAGAGGCAGGAAATTTCCCTGCGGCTGTAAAAACAGTGGCTGAATGGTTTCCTAAAAAAGACCGTGCTTTTGCGACAGGAATTTTTAATGCAGGATCAAATATTGGAGCTGTTTTAGCACCGTTAATTGTTCCATTAGTTGTTTCAAGTAACGGAGATAACTGGCAATTTGCCTTTTTAGTAACTGGTGGTTTTAGTATGATTTGGGTGATTTTTTGGTTRAAAATGTATCGCAAGCCAGAGGAACATCCTAAGGTAACTCCAGAAGAGTTGGCGTATATTAATCATGATTGTCAACCACAAACACCACAAGCTAAACAAGAAAGATTGTCTTGGTCTAAAGTACTTCCATTACGTCAAACTTGGGCATTTGCCATCGGTAAAATTACCGATGCTGTTTGGTTTTTCTTTATGTTTTGGAGTGGAATCTTTTTCAAACAACAATTTGGATTGGATAGYATGAAAGAACTTGGGGGAGCTTTAGTAGTAATTTACGTGGTAGCCGATATTGGAAGTATTGGAGGAGGATAYCTTTCTAAAATGTTTATAGATAGAGGATGGAGTTTAAATGCAGCTCGTAAAATATCTTTATTAATATGTGCTTTATGTATTGCACCCGTTTCTTTAGCTGCCTTAACAGATAATGTATGGGTTGCTGTTGGATTGATAGCCTTGGCATCTGGAGGTCATCAAGCTTGGTCTGCCAACTTATTTACCCTTGTATCTGACGTTATGCCTAAAAAAGCCATTGCCTCAGTTGTAGGAATTGGTGGAATGGTTGGAGCTATTGCAGGTATGGTTGTGGATTTTGTATTAGGTAATGGACTAGATGCTAGTGGAAATTCATTCTACTTTTGGATGTTCCTAGTAGCAGGAATGTTATACTTTGTAATCTTACTTATCATACATCTATTGTTACCAAACCTAGAAGGAGTAGATGAAAACTTAGAACCAATTACAGAAGTTAAATAAATAAACCTAAATTGCAAGTCACATGGGAATCCCGTATTTCCATGTGATTTTTTTTATCATTATTTTAGAGTTAAAACTTATGAAAACATACAAAGTAGCAAATATAGCCTCCCAACAAATTATTTTATCTGGTAAAGGAGATGATATGCARTGGGACAAAGCAACTGAAATAACCGATTTTTGTTCACCTTGGGATGATGCGCCCATTAAACAGATTGCTTTTAAAGCGCTGTGGAGTGATAGCCACTTATACCTGAAATTTAAAGTAGCAGATTCTGAAGTTCATATTAACAAAAGTGATAGTTCTATTTGTACAGAAACTATTGGAGAATCAGACAGAGTGGAATTATTTTTTAGAACAAATGACCAATTAAATCCCTACTACTGTTTGGAAATTGACCCTAGCTCAAGGGTGATGGATTTTAAAGCAAAACCGAATCAAGACTTTGATTTTGACTGGCAATGGCCTACAGAAGACTTAGAAGTAACATCACATATAGCTGACGATCATTTCACGGTAGAAATTGGGATAAGTTTGAAATCCTTAAAAGATTTTGAGCTCTTAAAAAACAATGTAATTGAAACGGGAATTTACCGTGCAAAATACAACAAACAAGCAAATGGAAGTTTTGAACCTACTTGGATTCCATGGGTAAACCCACAAACAGAAACACCTAATTTTCACATTGCAAGTTCTTTTGGAAAACTAGAATTTGTAAAATAATAACACCAAACATATCTCTAAATGACTGTTTAGAAAAAGCATTATTTTTTGATATTACACCAAATAACCATCCACACTTTCTGCATTTACAATAACAATAGGTAATAAAACTTCAACAGGAATAGGCTTATCGAACAAGAAATATTCGGCTAAATAATTCAATGCCAATGTTACTTGTTCTTTTGGTTTTTGGTTGATCAAGAAATTAACCCCTCCATTTTTTAAGTGATGGACATTTTTATCTACTAAATCATAACCAACTATTAATTGCTTTTGAACCCTGTCTTTAATAGCATCCGCTACTAAATGCGATTTAGAAATAGTGACAAACATCGCTTCTAAGTTTTCGTTTTGATCTAAAAACTTTAACAAGGTAGATTTGAATTTCACAGGATCTTTATGTGATATACTCAAGGTAGAAATCTGATAATCCTCCGATTCCAAACCTGCAAAATAATTACGAAAACCTTTTTCTTTTTCTTGTAAGTGGGTTGCGTTTCTAGATTCTTCATCAATATGAATAATCCCTATATGTCCTTTTTTAAGGAGCATGTGTAGTAAATTAGCAGCTACTCTCCCACTCTGATACAAGTCTTGACCAATAAAATTATGTACATATTCAGAGGCTATAAAGTTATTGAAAATAGACACCTTAATTCCTGCCTCATAACATTCCTTTACTATAATGTGAGCTTCCTTAGCAAAAATAGGCACGGTTAAAATGGCGTCCGGTTCATGTGAAATCATTTCTCTTGCAGTTTCCAAAAACGAAGCGGTACTCGCAGGATCGAAAAAGTAATTTTCTACTTTAATACCAAAACCTTTATAGGCATCTTCAAACTCTTGAATCGCACCTTTACAGGGTAACCAAAAGGAATCCTTYCCTACATTGGGRATTAATACAAACAACTTAAAAATTTTATTRATTCGTAAGTTCTTGGCCATGGGATTGGGCTGATAATCTATTTCGTCCAACACTTTATTGACTTTCACCAATGCCGTTTCTGAAACTTTACCACGCTTGTGCAACACTCTATCCACAGTACCTTTAGATACTCCGGCCAATGCTGCTATGTCCTTTATTGTATATTTTTTATCCATTAATCAGTATAAAGACCTTTTATCATCCTTAAAATGAGGTTTCTTATTCGAAAGGTCAAATTTAAACTTTTATTTATTGTNGTACAATGCTATTTGTCAACATTCCAAGTCTCGCTATTTAGTGCTTTATTTTAAGTGTAAACCGCAATAAGTACGGTTTGTTTTTCTTGATTTTGTTGCTTAATATGTATTGTTTTAACTATATGAAAACCGAAGTCCAGTAATGCGTTTATAATGTCATCCTTTGAGTGATAGTAAAAATACATGCGATTCCCCTTACTATTAACTTGAAATMCAGAAAGTTCCGACACACCCTCAACAAAACTGATATATAACATTCCTTTTCTCGCKATCATCTGTAYGCAATCCGACAAAAACTTTTTGATATCTGAAAGACTCATATAAGGAAAACAAAAGCCAGCAATCATTACATTAAATTGTTGCTCCAAGGAATTTATATTTCTAATATCTAATAATTTAAAAGTAGCTTTTTYATTATTTTTCTTTGCCAATGCAATCATTTCGGGAGCAATATCAATTCCAARCCAATTATCCTGTGGTCTTTTCTCTAAAAAATAGCKTGCKATATTACCAGGCCCACAGCCTAACTCYAGAATAGCAACAGGTTTTTYACYTAAGCGTTCGATTACAAAATCATAGGATGGGTTATAGATTGAAAGTTGSATRAATTTTGAYTCGTAATCACTTGCCACCTTATTCCATGTCYTAAACGTTTCTTCGTAAGCATCCATATTAAAAATTTAATTTATCTTTAAAAAAGGAAGCTATAAAGGCATGTCCTTTGGCATTTGGATGCAAGCCATCATCCCCTAATAATTCTTTTTTWTCCATGTCAAAYGCCTCRTAAATATCTAAATAAAAAGCATCATATTCAATRGCTATTTTYTGAAGCGCCCTATTATAGGATWWAATATCCACTGCGCTTCTTTTTCTTCTTAAAAGCAGCTTAGATTCTATTGTGGGTAAAATACTCCATATAAAAACTTTTACATTTTTCTTCCGAGCAAATTGAACACATCTAGCGATAGCCTCCGTATACAATTGTTCAGAAACTAACAATTCACCATTTTGAATGGCAAGGTCATTCGCTCCGAAACCTATGGTTATAATCGTGGTATCATACAACGCAGCCCTACTTACTAATTCTTGTTCAAATCTATGTTCAAATGCGACACTAGTTTCACCACTTATCCCCAAATTATAAACCGAATAGTTAAAGGAATCATCTTTTAAATTTTGCCCCATACAATATGTTTTGAGTCGATCTACCCAACCTCCTTTTTCAATATCATTCTCTCCTCTTGTGATACTATCCCCAAAACAAATAATTCCCGTCATATAAAAAACNCTWWTTTAMGNACTYWWWKATAMNAATTTTCTATTAAAACAATAAAAGTGTGTTCGAAAACACCTTTTTGTGTGCACGAGAACACTTTTTATGTGCTCGAGAACACTTTTTGCGTGTGTTCGAGCACATTTTCGTCGAAAAACTTTTGTAAATCCAATTATCCTATCTAATTTAGCGCCACCAAGTAGGGAGAGCTGTCTGTAATCCATACATAACAAAACCACAACCAACTAAAAATGAACACTATAAAACCTACATTAGTTATCCTCGCAGCCGGAATCGGAAGCAGATATGGAGGCTTAAAACAATTGGATAGTTTTACTCCAGAAGGAGATACTATTTTAGATTTTTCAATTTACGATGCTTTGCAGGCAGGATTCGGAAAATTCGTATTTATTATTAGAAAAAACATTGAGAAAGAATTCAAAGCTGTCTTTGATAAAAAGCTAGAAGGAAGAGCAGAGGTTGCTTATGTTTTCCAAGAAACCGAAAACATACCGGAAAAATTCAAGCCTAATAAAAGAGAAAAACCTTGGGGAACAGGACATGCTATGTTAATGGCTAAAGAGGTGGTAAATGAAAATTTCGCCATCATAAATGCAGATGATTTTTACGGTAGAGAAGCCTTTGAAATCATGGCAAAATCCTTACAAGAAATCCCTCAAGATTCCACTGAGTTTAATATGATTGCTTATCAATTAAAAAACACAATTTCAGAACACGGTTTTGTTTCTCGTGGAGAATGTGTTGTGAATAAGGACGGATTATTAACCGATGTAACAGAACGTACCCATATAGAAAAAATCAATCATAAATTGGTTCGTAAAGATTCCAAAGGGAATTTTGTTCCAATAGATGAAAACGCAATTGTTTCCATGAATTTTTGGGGTTTCACTGCAAAGTGTTTTGACTATGCTGAGATGTTATTTGAAACCTTTTTGGAAAAAAACCACAACCAAGCTAAAGCCGAATTCTTTATCCCATTAATCGTAAACGAAATGATTAAAGAGAAAAAGGCCAGTGTCCGCGTACTAAAATCTTCTTCCTTATGGTTTGGAGTAACTTATAAAGAGGACAAAGTCGTAGTTCAATCGGCTATTGAAACCTTAAAAAATCACAAAATTTATCCAATAAATCTTTGGTAATATGATACTAGATCACTTAAAATCAATATTCACTCATTTTGACAAATCAGATGCACTTGCTTCTTATAAAGAGTTAGCATCTGGTCATATTAATGACACTTATTTAATTAAAACCGAAAACGAGGTTTCTTATATTTTACAACGTATCAACCACGGTGTATTTAAGGATGTTCCCGGTTTAATTTCTAATAAAACATTTGTAAGTCAGCATTTATTAAAAAAACTGAGTCACTTACCTGCCTCAGAACTTAAACGCCGCGTGTTGTCATTTGTACCTGCATCCACTGGATTGTATTATCACCTAGACAGCGATAAAAACTATTGGAATGTAATGGTTTTTATTCATGATAGCATCACTTATGAAGCTGTTACTGATGAAAACGTAGCCTATGAAGGAGGGAAATTAATCGGTAATTTCTTAAACTTGACTAATGATTTTGATGCGTCTGTCTTGATTGATGTTATCCCTAAGTTTCACGACATGTCCTTCCGTTTTGAGCAATTTAACGATGCCTTAAAAAACGCATCCACAGAACGTTTGTCACAAGCACAAAACTATATTGATATTGTTGACGACTTAAAAGAGGAAATGCACATTATCCAATATTTAAAAGAAGCCGGAAAAATAAAAACACGTGTCACACATAATGACACTAAAATTTCCAATATTCTTTTTGATCAAGAAAACAAGGGCTTGTGTGTAATAGATACCGATACGGTGATGCCTGGAATTGTACATTACGATTTTGGTGATGCCATCCGAACTATTTGCAATACCGCCAATGAGGATGAACAAAATTTAGATTTGGTAAATTTTAATATCACTTATTATAAAGCATACGTAAAAGGCTTTTTAGGAGAAACCAAAAACGCATTATCTCAAATCGAAATAGATCACTTACCACTAGGGGCTAAAACCATGATTTTTATTATGGCCTTACGCTTCCTAACGGACTTTTTAAATGATGACAAGTACTATAAAACCAAGTACGCGATGCACAATTTAGACCGTGCAAAAAATCAGTTTAAATTGATAGAAAGTTTAACCCAACAATATGAAGCTATGACGATCAACTCGTCGATGTCAAATTAATAAAAAAATAAATTATGTCAACAACAATCAATACCCCAGCAAGCAAAAACAACACGCTTGTCCCGATTCTTATTATTGCCGGATTATTTTTCATTTTTGGGTTTATAACATGGATTAATGGTGCCTTAATTCCGTTTATGAAAACCATCAACGAATTAACAGATGCACAGTCTTATTTAGTGGCCTCAGCCTCTTATATATCATTTGTAGTAATGGCACTTCCGGCCTCTTATATCTTAGGAAAAATAGGTTATAAAAAAGGAATGTCCTTAGGATTATTTATCATGGCCATCGGTGCCTTGGTATTTATCCCCGCTGCAGAATCTAGAACCTACTGGTTATTTTTAACTGGTATTTWTATTCAAGGATTGGGAATGACAATTTTACAAACCGCCTCTAACCCATACATCACCATTCTAGGCCCAATGAAAAGTGCCGCCAAGCGTATTGCCATTATGGGAATCGCAAATAAAGTAGCAGGTGCCTTGGGATCATTAATTTTTGGAGCCTTATTACTGTCGGGAATTGACGACGTAAAAGAAAAACTAGCACATGTAACTGCTAGTGAAAAAGCAGTGATGTTAGACGGTATGGCAGACAGTGTTTTTACCCCATATTTAGTAATGGCAGCGGTACTATTTGTACTGGCTTTATTAATTAGAAAAGCACCATTACCGGATGTAGAAGCAGCACCTATAGAAACCGATAATTCAGGAGAAGTAAGTACTAAAACCATCTTCCAATTCCCACATTTATGGTTAGGTGTATTGACCTTGTTTGTGTATGTTGGAGCAGAGGTAATTGCAGGAGATACTATTATCGCTTATGGAATTTCCTTAGGATTTACCGCAGAAGATGCCAAATTTTTCACTACCTTAACTTTAATGGCCATGGTAGCTACTTATGGATTAGGAGTCTTTTTAATTCCTAAATACATCCAACAAAAAACAGCCTTGCAAGTAAGTGCATTATTAGGTATTATATTTAGTACCTGCATCCTATACACCACAGGATTTACCTCTATTATGTTTGTTGCTGCTTTAGGTATCGCAAACGCATTGGTATGGCCAGCCGTTTGGCCTTTGACCCTAGAAGGTCTTGGAAAACACACAAAAACAGCCTCTGCCCTATTGGTAATGGCCATTTCTGGGGGAGCAATTATCCCTTTATTATATGGACGATTGGTAGACTCAGGAAAAGAAGTACTCATCGCATCAGGAGTTAATGATGCAGATGCCATGTCTAGTGCAGCTACCAGTAGCTACTGGATTTTAATCCCTTGTTATGCCATGATTTTATTCTTTGCTTTATGGGGACATAAAATTACTAGCTGGACTAAAAAAAACTAAAAACTACTAACTAAAATATATTATCATGTTAAAAAGTAACATAGATGCGTCGACAGATTTCGAACAACGTTTTGAAAAAATTGACACTAGAATTTTTGAGCACTCAACCACTGCTTCAAAGGCTGTAGCTAAAGAAATAGCCGATTTAATACGCGTAAAACAAACGTTGAAACAACCCTGTATTTTAGGTTTGGCAACAGGATCTTCTCCAAAGGGATTGTACTCAGAATTAGTACGATTACACAAAGAAGAAGGCTTGAGTTTTAAAAACGTAATTACCTTTAACTTGGACGAATACTATCCAATGGAACCAGATTCTGTAAATAGTTACGTTCGTTTTATGAAGAGCTTGCTCTTTGACCATGTAGACATTTTACCAGAGAATTATAACATTCCAGACGGCTTGTTAAAAAAATCTGAAATTGCAGATTACTGTGCTGCTTACGAAGCTAAAATAGAATCTTTAGGAGGATTAGATATTCAGATTTTAGGAATTGGAGGAAATGGACATATTGGGTTTAATGAATCTGGATCTTTACAGAATTCTAAAACTAGATTGGTTGCCTTGGATCACATAACCAGAGTAGCCGCTAGTAATGATTTTTCAGGATTAAACAACACACCTAGAACTGCCATTACTTTAGGAGTAAAGAAAATAATGGAAGCCAAACGTGTTATCTTGATGGCATGGGGAGAAGGAAAGTCTAACATCATCCAAACGTCCGTAGAAGGACCTGTTACCACGCAAGTACCTGCATCATTTTTACAAGAACACAACAATGTTATTTTTGTAATAGATAAAGAGGCATCGTCTAAACTAACACGTATTAATACACCTTGGTTAGTAGAAAAAATAGAATGGACAGATACTTTGATTCGTAAAGCCGTGCTAGGATTGGCTTTAAAAATTAACAAACCAATTTTAATGTTGACCGATGCGGACTATATTGAAAATGGTATGAGTGATTTATTGGCGGATAAAGGACCTGCCTACGATATAAATATTCGTATTTTTAACAAGTTACAAAACACCATTACTGGTTGGCCAGGAGGAAAACCAAATTCCGACGACAGTAAACGCCCTGAGCGTTCAGAACCTGCCAGAAAAAGAATATTAATTTTCAGTCCACACCCAGATGATGATATCATTAGTATGGGAGGAACATTCAAACGCTTGCAAGAACAAGGACACGATGTACATGTGGCTTATCAAACTTCTGGTAATATTGCAGTAGCCGATGACGAAGCCTTGCGTTTCGCGAATTTTGTATGTGATTACAATAATAATTTCGGAATTAAAAACACCGAAGCGGAAACTATTTATAACACAGCTACCGAATTTCTTAGAAATAAGAAAAACAGTGATATTGATACCTTAGATGTTAGAAGTATTAAAGGATTGATTCGTAAAGGAGAGGCCAGATCAACCAGTCATTTTATAGGATTGAATGATGAACATATCCATTTTATGAATTTGCCTTTTTACGAAACAGGACGTATTGAAAAAGACGAGGTTGGAGAAAAAGACATCCAATTAACCATGGATTTGATTGATCAAATTAAACCACATCAAATATATGCTGCAGGTGATTTAGCCGATCCACATGGAACACATAAAGTCTGTTTGGATGCTATTTTTGAAGCTGTAAAACGCTTGAAAAAGAAAACCTATATGAAAGACTGTTGGGTTTGGTTGTACCGTGGAGCATGGCAAGAATGGGGTATTGATGAAATTGAAATGGCCGTTCCAATGGGACCTGATCAAGTGTTAGAAAAAAGACATGGAATTTTTAAACATCAATCTCAAAAAGACGGTGTTGTATTCCAAGGCGCAGACAGCAGAGAATTTTGGCAACGTGCAGAAGTACGTAACAAGGAAACCGCTGATATTTATGACGAGCTAGGAATGGCGCATTATGCCGCTATGGAAGCATTTGTTCGTTGGAGATATTAAGTATTGGATAAAACTTGAAATTAATTAAAACAGTTATAGGATGATCACAAAATTAAATGAAACACTGATGGAGAAGGCGTCCATCGAATTCACAAAACCATATCACACCATTAAATATAGTTTTAAGGAATTAGATGCCATAAATGGAAAAGACTATCTGAATCATATCGCTGGAAATTATGCTTTAAATTTTAAAGTAGAAACAGCGRAAAATTTAAAAGTGTATTATCCGAACGGTTGGTTTGATGTAACCATGAAAAAAAATGATCAGGATACATCCTGTGTACAATTACTCATTTATGATAAAACATTGCTTGAAGGACAACAGACTTTACAAGCATTAGAAAACATACATCAACAATTATTAAAGTACCACGCTAATTAATAGCAGTTTGTATTTTATACTGTTTTAAAATCTATTTTATTACTYGTTACAATATTTTGTGATTGACGTATTGTAATAAAAAAACGGAGCGCTTTTGGCGCTCCGTTTTCATTCTCAAACAATTCTGATAATTTGTATTAATCAATCTTAGAATTCGAATTTATTTCACTTAAAGGCACTGGGTAATAAGCATGATTTGCAGCACTAAAACCTGTTCTTCCTGCAGCTTGCATGGCAGCATCTAACATCCCCCATCTACGTAAATCGTAAAAGCGAGAAGTCTCTAAGGTAAACTCCATAGTACGTTCGTGAATTAACTGAGTTTTTACATCCTCCTTGCTAGTGGCGGTAATCTCAGGCATATTTCCATGAATTGCACGCACATCATTAATAATAGCGATGGCTTGAGCAGCATCTCCTGTTTCGTTCAAAGCCTCTGCATACATTAATAGCACATCCGCATATCTCATTAAAACTACATTTAATCCGTTATATCCAGTATTCCAAACATAATTAGGTAGGAATTTTCTAAAATATACCGCATCATCTTTAGCATCTGGACTATCATAGGCCCATTCCATTAATTGGTCCCAATTGTAGCCTTGCATACGTTCTCCCGTATTAAAATATTCATCTTTAAAGTACAAACTACCGTATAAACGTGCGTCATACATTTTGTCTGTAGCAATTTTCCCTTCAGATTTCATACTCGTTAATAATCCTGGAGTTCCTTCTATACCTCCCCAACCTCCAACGGAAGGATCTGCAATAAAGGCATGTAACCAAGTACGGTTATTAGAACTATCGTCCTTTGCTTTAAACTGCATTTCAAATACAGATTCGCTATTATTTTCATTTTCGCCATTAAAATTAGAGACAAAATCCGCTTCTAAACTATACACTCCAAGGTTTACTACTTTTCCTAAAGCATCCTTTGCATTTTTAAAATCTTCCGAGTCAGAAGAGCTAGCGTCCCCTGCTTTGTGCATATAAACTTTTCCTAAATATGCCAATGCAGCTCCTTTATTTGCTCTCCCAATATTGACACTAGTATTGCTTGTTGGAAGCATTTCTGCTGCCTGTATTAAATCCGCAATAATCACAGCATACACATCGCTACGAGCAGACAAAGGCAATTCCAATGTTTCCTCTGTTATCAAATCTGTTCGTATAATTATTTGTTCGTATACGGTCAATAATTTAAAGTGATAATACGCCCTTAAAAAGGTAGCTTCTCCAATGATTTGTCTTTTTTCTTCAGCAGAAATTTGTTCCTCCGTCATATCTCCTACTTTGGAAATAACTTGGTTGGCATAATTCAAACCTTTATAATTGGTTCTCCAAAGAAGGTTTACAAAAGTATGTCCATTTGTATATGTAAAGTTAAATATAGACATCCAATGTGAGTAATTACTACCATCTACTCCTGGAAGCATATGATCTGAACGGTACCACTCGGTAATAGGGCGGCCTTCTTGCCATCCATCCCAAAACTCACTTCTAGATTCTAACATAGAATACGCCGCTGTAAGGCCCGCATTTGCATCCGTTGCATTTCTCCAAAATGAAGTAGAATCTAATTCATCTGGTGATTTTTGTGTCAAAAATTCATCGTCATCGCATCCTGCAAAAGCCAATACGAAAAGCGACATTATAAGTAATTTAATATTTTTCATCGTTTTCATTTTATATTAGAACTTTAATTGAACCCCCATAATAAAGGATTTGTACTTTGGATACAATACTCTATCCACCCCATAACTTAAAATAGCACCTGCTACTTCAGGATCCAATCCTGGGTAATTAGTAAAAGTGAATAAATTTTGTCCACTTACATACATTCTCACGGTGTCTATTTGTAATTTCTCTAATAACGTTTCCGGTAAAGTGTATCCTAATTGAATGGTTTTAATTCTTAAATAATCTCCTTTTTTCAAAAATCTAGTCGAGGCGCGGTTGTTTTGATTTGGATCTCCAAAAACAGCTCTAGGTATGTCTGTATTAGTGTTTTGAGGTGTCCAAGCATTTAACGCATCCGCAGTAAAGTTTCTGTTGGCATCTAATCCAATCAATTCATAGGCGTTTCCATCATAAATTTTGTTACCACCTACTCCTTGTAAAAATACGGTCAGATCAAAATTCTTATAATCAGCAGATAAATTCATACTGTATTCAAACTTCGCCATTCCCGTTCCAGCGTACACTTCGTCGTCGGCGTCTATCACACCATCTCCATTTTGATCTCTAAAACGCATGTCACCAGGAGCAGCATCTGGTTGGATTAAATTTCCATCCACATTATGAGCATCTATTTCCGCTTGATTTTGGAAGATTCCATCTGCTTCTACTAAGAAATAAGCACCAGCTTCATGTCCTACTTTAGTTTGGTTTACAAAGTGATCCGACCCGAACTTTAATCCAGTTCCGTAAATTACTTGGTTGTTATTTGCCAACTTCGTTACCTCGTTATTATTAGTAGAGAATGTTCCTCCAACATTGTAGTTAAACTCATTGATATTGTTTCTATAACTAATATCAAATTCTACCCCTGTATTTTGGAATTCTCCAACGTTAATAGTAGGAGTATTTATCCCTGCAGATGGTGCCAATTCCTTTGGAAATAACAAATCTGAAGTCAAACTTTTATAGAAATTTAAAGATCCCTTTAATTTATGATCTACCATGGTAAAATCAAGTCCTATATTACTAGAAGTATTGGTTTCCCATTTTAAATTATCGTTTTGTAATTCCTTAGAAATACTTCCTTGATGTGATGTCTGAGGATCACCAAAAACATACCCTCCACTCCAGTAACTTTTACCAGAACTTATGCTTGCATTGTAGTAGTAATTATTAAGCGAAGAATCGTTCCCTGCTTGTCCCCAAGATGCTCTAAGCTTTAAGAAATCAAAAATATCTTGATCTTGCATAAAATCTTCTTCTGTAATTTTCCAACCCAAGGCGAAAGAACTAAACGTTMMRTWSYGMWKSWWKTGAYYWWRTWWASRRMYWMSKKSTMTAYGKWKAYKSKSKTRWWWYARSKACTWKTSRWMAAMMRAATAATTTATCCGTCCAAATTGAGAAGCCAAGGTGTATCTATAATTAGAACCCGATGATGTTCTTGTACCATCACTAAAAGCGTTTAATGTTTTAAAGTTTTCATCTAACATATCTGAAACTACTTTTTCATCATCTACAATCTTGTATCCTTCCCCAATAGAATTTGTCCAATTAGWAGTTTCAGTAATACGAGAATATCCYGCAAGTAAATCRATAGAATGTTTCCCGAATTCTTTTTTATAATTTAAAATACCTTCCATGGTATTTCTTCTAAAAGTAGCATTATAAATCCCTATTTGAGCATATTTATCCTGATCGTATTTGATACGTCTAATGGTAAAAGGTTTGTTGAAATTAAACGTATAATCTGCCGTATTAGAAACGGCAAGATTGGTACTTGCGGTTAAACCATCCACTATTTCATATCCTAAAGTGGTTTTTGCATGGAAATATTTCAGTTTAGTATACCCYTCTAAAAAATGATCAAAAGCAACTGGGTTCATGTGATCTGGTAAATCTGGAGTACTATATCCAAAYCCATCTTCTCTTTCWGCATCATAAATAGGAATTAATGGAGAAATATGATAGGYYTCTTTTAAACTAAATTTATARGCTTCTTTCCTAGTTTCTGCATAGGTTAAATTGTTACGCATGGTAAATTTCCCCTTRGTAACTCCTAAGTTKATACCAATGGTCTTYTTACTAAAATCTGACCCTAAAACAATTCCTTCTTCTTTTGCMGAACTGGCATTTATACTATAATCTAYAAACTCACTTGCCCCACTYACACGTACACTKTGRTTTGTTTGAATGGCACTACTAAATACRGCATYCATCCARTTMGAATTTACATCTGGAGTATTTGTCATATAAGCKAGTAAKGGTTTYCCTGCATTTTCATACATCTGCGTATGCACCTTCGCATAGCCYGCACCRTCCAATAAATCRTATGTTTCACGTGCTGWRTTAAAACTTACATACGAATCAAAAGAWACTYTTGGYTTTCCTGTTTTTCCTTTTTTTGTAGTGATAATTATCACACCATTCGCTGCTCTTGTTCCATAAATAGCTGCAGAAGAAACATCTTTTAATACTTCTATCGAWGCAATATTATTAGGATCTACATAATAAGAGKMGGCTTGTACTCCATCKATAATATACAAAGGTTGATTGTTCCCATAAGTACCTGCTCCACGAATTTTAATATCGACACCAGCCCCTGGAGTTCCAGTAGATTTAGTTACGGTTAAACCAGCAACACGTCCTTGCAATGCTTCCGTTGCATTTACAGTAGCAACTTTTGTTAGATCGTCCGCCTTAACTTGACCAACGGCTCCCGTAACATCACTTTTCTTTTGAGTACCATACCCCACAACAATTACTTCGTCTAAGCTTTCACTATCTTCAGATAATTGAACATTTAAAGTAGACTGTCCTCCAACTTGAACTGTCTTCGATAAAAATCCGATATAACTAAAATTAAGTGATGCTCCCGAGGCAACATCTATGGAGTAATTCCCATCAAAATCTGTAGAAGTTCCATTTTGAGTATTATTTTCAATAATAGTAACTCCCATTAATGGAATTCCATTTTGATCTGAAACAGTTCCTGACACCGTTTTTTCTTGACCATACGACACTGTTTGTAACGCAAAAACAAAAAAAGCAACACACGCTACTATTTTCGGATTTAATGTTGAAAACAGTTTGTTTTCTATTATTTCTTTCATAAGGTAAATAGTTTGAATTAATATTAATTATTAAATTGAATGCTACTTAGTATTCCAAGCCTACTTGGAGTCCTTTGATCAAAAAATCATCATTGTTTAATATCTACTTGATAATTAAACGTCAAAATTACATTTAAAGGAGTAGCGAAACTAGACGAAATCGTTTTCGAGAAAAAAAAAGAAATGATAAAAAACAATATACTGAGCTAATGTTACAAATGTAACATACACTATATACCTTTGTTATACATAGTGTTTATAGGTGCTCCCGTTGTAAACAATAGAAAAAACGAATTCCAAATCATTTAAAAAAACAAAATTCACAATAAAATGTAAAAAACACCTTTAAATGGTAATTTAGTTGCAACATGCGATAGTCCACAACAAACATAAGCAATGATATTTGCTACTTTTGTAACAAAACAAGCGTATGAAAACGGTTCAAAAAATAGTTAACGACTTATTAAAAGAATCTCCATTTATTCAAGATGGACTTTCAGAAGGCTATATCAATTTATCTGCATTGGCAAGCAAGTTTCAGCCTTATATTGAAAAGATAAGTCGCAAAGAGATACAAAAAGGTTCCATTGTTATGGCTATTAAAAGGCATGACAATGCTTTAGGATCACAAATGCATGAACGCAAAATTTTTAATTACATCTCCAATTTAGGAGACACCATCGTCCGTAGTAATCTTGTAGAATACACTTTTAAAAACTCCGATAGTATGTTGGACCGACAACAAGAACTATTGGTTGTTTTAAAAGAACATACAGAAGCTTTTCACTATACCGCAAAAGGGATGTATGAAACAAATATTATTAGTAATTCTTTTATGTCCAATGACATTGAACGTATTTATAAAGATGAAACGGAAATAAGCAATGTTAAAAACTTGACCTCTTTAACAATGCGTTTTCCGAATGATGTACTCTGCGTTTCTGGGATATTCTATTTTATTTTCAAAAAATTAGCCAACGAAAACGTGAATATAATAGAGCTTATTTCTACTTCTAATGAGTTTACGATTGTCATTCATAAAAAAGACACAGGCACCGCTTTTCAAGTATTGGAAGATTTAAAGAAATAGGTCTTTTATAGTTCCCAAATTTGTGTAAACAGATAATTAAAAGCATCTATGGGACTTGACAGTCTCGCTAATTTAAAATACTGTTGCATTAATTCAATGCGCTTTTCTCCTGAAGGATGTGTAAAACTAGCTGTTCCAAATAACGATTTGAGAAAAACCAAGTCATTTTCTAATTTGATTTGTTGCGCAGGCTCATGTAGCAACATTAAATGAACGGCCATTAAATCCGCTAAATACTCTGCTTKTTGATAAGGGTTAACATCCACCCCCGCAGGAATCTCCTCCCCTAATTCAAATTTAATTGCTTGAGAAATAGTGACTATGTGTGCTACTTCGTGTGACAATACGAACAACTGAATCCACTCTTTCTCCGAATTTATCAAGCCTTGGCTCACCTCTACATAACCAAAAGAGGCTCCTGCATTTATAGATGTGTCCTTGGTATCTACCACCAAAACTGTAGGAATATCCGCCGATTCAAAGGCCTTAAATAAAGGAATAACTTTAGCGGTATACAATAGCTCTAATTGTTCCTGTTTATTAAGTGTTGGGACTACTTCCTTCACTATTTCTGATGTAGAGTTACAAGCTGCAACGGTAACTAACAGGATAATAAGCACCTGTAATTTGATTTTTTTCATGTTATTTTGATAGAAAAAACGGACATACTAATAAAAGTATAYCCGTTTACGTAATTATTAATCCAAGGTAATTATACAGATTACCTTTTGTTTTAATTCTTAGGAATTATTCTGTGATGTAAGTGTATGTTTTTGCTACTGTAGCAGCACCTCCAAAATATGTATAAGCAGCAGATACAGGATAATTATCTGTATTATACTCATAAGTAATGGTTGCATCTGCAATAGTTCCAGTAATTGGATTGTTAACATTTACTGACTGAACACCTGCATTAATAGCAGCAAACGCTTTTGGATACATTCCGATAAATGGATTATTTTTATCATCGTACGTTGCCGTGTAATCAGATCCGTATTTAGTCTCCGTCATAACGTTTCCATTTTCAATTACAAAGGTAACAACAGATTCAGAATCCTCATCGGTATGATTTACTCTCGTTTCAGAAACTAAATAACCTGTTTCTGCATWATATAGATACGTATATGTATCAGTTAAATTACCATCTGTAGATGACAAAGCAGTTTCTACTTGACCTAAAACGCCATAAGAATACACAATGCTTAACTTGTCAGCATCAATTTTCTTTTCAATAACTTGGTTTTTTTCATCATATATGAAAACAACATCGGTAATAACTTCCGTTCCCCAGTCATCTGCAACTTTATGCGTAGCTGTAACAAATTTAGCATCAGAATACGTGTAACCTGTAACTGAATTTTCACCCCATGCATCCGCCAAGGTATACGTATCTAATTGAGATCCACTCCCAACTTCTCCACGTACATTAACTGTAACGTCATATGTTTTTGTAGTTCCGTCTTCTGCAGTTACAGTAAACACAGTTGCTTCTCCGTCTACATAATCAACTTCAACTCCTGAAGCTGGTACAATTTCGGCCAATGCATCAAGTCCAATTGTTGCTACCAACCCTTCTAATGTTGTTCCAAAAGGAACACTTACTGTAATACTGTTTCCTAAATCGTAGGTAATATCATCAGATTCAACTCCTTCAAATTCGATTTCGAAAGCTGTTATGTTGTTTAAACTTGATAAAGCAACATCATCGTCATCTGAACAAGAAACGAATGCTACTGTAGCAATAAATAAACATAAAATTGAATACACTTTTTTCATAATTAAAAAACTTTAAATTGTTATTTGACCTCTAAATATTAAAATACCACTCTAGAGGAAATTACGAGCGGCACCTCTGGTTATAAATTTGGATTACTTATTTGAGCATCTTTTGGAAAAGGAATTACATACCTCGCATCTTGTTGTTCTAAGATGAAGATTTCTCCTCCAAATGATTTGCTAATTTGAGCTTGGCTAGTACGTCTCAGATCGTTCCATCTATGTCCTTCTATGGCCAATTCTCTTTTTCTTTCTTCTAAAATTTCGATTTTTAAGTCTTCTAAACTTAAACCGTTTATTGTTGCAGTATAGTCTTCTAAACCTTGAGTTGTATACCTATATTCTGCCAATGCTAACAATGTAGTTTCGGCCAATGCTTGTTCATTTAATTCAGCCAAGGCTTCTGCTTTGTTTAAATATAATTCCGCCACTCTAAAGGTGCATTTAAACTTATCATGAGCACTTTTTTTGGTTTTATAATCTCCTTTTACATTTACAAAATACAGGTCAAATCTAAGATCCGTAGTTGCATTATAGCTATTGATTAATACGTCCGAAATACTCGCATTATTAGACATATCAAAAGAGACCACAGTTTCCAAAGCCAAAATTGACTCTACTGAGTTGTATTCAGATGGCATCATATCCGCACTTGTATTTAAATCCATTAAATTGGCATTTATTTCCAATGCTGCCGCTGAGGCGTCCAAAGATTTTTGCCATTCCTTCTGATATAAAAACACACGTGATTTAAAACTTTGAATGGCTACCACAGAAAATCTATAATTAAATCCTAGTGGTTGTACTACCGTAGTTAATAAGTTTTCAGATGCTTCAATATCACTCAAAATCAAATCGTATACTACTTGAACWGTTTGTTTTGGGTATGTTTTATCTGAATCATAATGCGTAGTAATGGGAACTCCAATATCCGTAGTGGCTGTTGCTTTATTATAAGGAACTGCGTATAAATTTACCAATTCAAAATACTGCAATGCGCGTAATGCATAGGCCTCACCAACCAATTGATCTATTTCCTCTTGCTCCCCTGTCATGATATCCTTATTATCAATCACATGATTGGTGTAAAAAACAGTATTGTAAAAACCAGCATAAGCAAATGAACGTACAAAAGGACTTGGGTTCACGTCATTCCAAATAAAAACATCTTCGTATTGTTCTATTCCAAGAGCGTCATCTTTTAAAGACAACTCATCCCCTCTATACGTACTTAATACCTTATGTTCTTTAGTCGTAGCGTAAGCAGTAGTTAAAAAACTACGATAATCCGTTACTGTTATTGGAATTATTTGGCCTATAGGATCTATGTCCAAATAATCATCACAAGCAATAAAACTCGTCATAAAAAGTACTGCTATATATTTTAAATATTTCATATCGTTTTGTATTAAAATGAAAGATTAACTCCTAAAGAAATTACTTTAGGGATAGGTTGTGCGTAAATACTACCRTAGGTTTCTGGATCAAAATAACCATCRTAGTTCGTCCCGAATACAAATAAGTTTCTACCTTCTAAACTGAAATTCATACGTGATAATTTCAATTTATCCAATTGCTTTTTAGGTAATGCATAACCTAATTGAATACTGCTAATTCTGATATAAGAAATGTCTTTCACCCAAATATCTAAGTCATTATACGTACGTCCATCATCCGAAGAGTTAAACCAGTTATACACTAAATCAGTATCAAACCCAGGCGTGGTATATCCAATTAAAGCTGGATAATTACCGGTTCCTGCTTTTAAAACATCCGTTGAGTAATTTTTCCCTGGGTCCACCAATGTTGGATGGTAAGACGGAGATTGTTTTACAGTTTGCTTGATATTAAAATTGGCAGATATTTTTAAATTGAATTGTTTGTATTTGAACTTATTTATCAATCCTCCACTAAACTTAGGAGCTCCATCTCCTACATAAGTATATAAGTCTCTGTGTTCCTCTCTTGTAAGCTGGCTTCCATTTGTACCTTCTGTTAAGTTGTAAAAATCAACGGCTGATATCTTTTTACCATCTCTCCAAAATAAAGGCAAGCCATTACTATCAATCCCTGCTGTTTTAATAGCAAAAATGGCGTTTACACTGTATCCTTTTAAAGAAGGTTTAAAATCTTCGTCTCGGATTTCTATTTCCTCTACTAAACTTTTATTATGAGAGATATTAAAACTGGTAGRCCAACTAAAATTAGGGGTGTAAATATTGCGAGAATTAATTGCCAATTCAAATCCTTTGTTACTAATAGTAGCCCAGTTTGTATTGATAAAATTATAGCCACTTTCCAATGGAACAGATTTCAATCCAATTAAATCACTACTTTTTCGTTGGTAATAATCTCCTGAAATGTATATTTTATTATCCAATAAGCCCAAGTCAAAACCAATGTTAGRAGACACTGTCTTCTCCCAACGTAAATTTGCGTTTGGTGCATTTTGAACACGAATAATTTGCTCCGAATTTCCAGGTAATACACTGGTCAAATAATATTCTCCCACCACATATGGAGTAGTCGTCTTATCTATATTCCCTTGCACTCCATAAGACGCTCTAAATTTTAATTCATTTACCACATCCACATAGTCCATAAACTCTTCTTGCATAACATTCCAAGAACCAGCCATAGACCATAATGGTAAATACCTGTATTTAGGATCTACACCAAACAGGTTAGAACCGTCATATCTTAAACTTCCAAACACTGTATATTTCTTATCAAAAGTATAAGAAGTGGKCGCAAAAAACGATGCATACACATTTTCTATATATGATTTTCGATAGGTTTCAAAGGAAGCTAATGACAATGCTCTATCGTCGGTAATGGCAGTGGTGGTTAAGGTATTTGGATTGTATCCAAAGCCCTTTGTGTGAATTATTGTTTTATTATTTTTTCTAAACTCGGTTCCCACCATCACATCCAATTCATGAATATCATTGAAAGATGTGTTGTAATTTACAGTAGATTTCCAGTTGTACTGAAAAGCGTCTGAATTCCAATTCTGAATGATTCCTCCTTTAGGTAAAAAATAAGCATAGCCACCATTACCGTCGCTATAACGAGACTTTTGCTCGTATTTACGTGTATAATAACTGTTTTCATCTCCAAACTTTTCGGTTTTACCAAAATCTAATTGAAGTCCTAACTGGCTATAAAACTGTAATTTTTTATTAAATTCATAATTAACATCAAAAATTGCCTTTAAGGAATTAGATGTCAATTCGTAATTTGTGTTTTCTCTTTCTTCTAGTATATTGTAATCAAGGTTCAAGTCCGAACGTTCAATTAAATCTGGATCATACACATAATTCCCATCTGCATCCGTTACTTTTAAATATGGATTGGCCGTTCTTGAATAACGAGAAGGGTTTGTATAGGCATCTACTCCAGTAATATAAGAATAGGATTTATTTTGACTCCCAAATAAGGCTGCTCCTACACTTAATTTATTCGTAATCTGATAATTGTTTTTGATAGTAATATTATATCGTTTTAAGCCCGTACCTTTGGTGGCTCCTTTTTCGTCAAAAACTCCTGCCGAAAAGTAATAATCGTTTTTCTCTCCACCTCCAGAAAGGCTTAAACTATACTGTTGGTTTAAGGCCATTTGGTATAACTCGTCTCCCCAGTTAGTAGCTGTATTTCTTAAATTATTAATTTCCTGTTGGGCTGCTAAACCAATACTATTAAAACCATTGCTTGCATAATTAGCATACTCTCCATAATTGTTCAATATTCTGGCTACTGCTCCTCTATCGGATTGGTATTCTAAATCTGACCTTCCGGCTAACATCAATTCGAAATCTACTTTTTGATCTGAATTCATAAGATTCAATTTCGAAAAATCAGCTTTTTGAGTCACAAAACTAGTCGCGTTAAAATTGATACGCATGGCTCCTTTTTTTCCTCTTTTACTAGTGATAACAATCACACCATTGGCAGCACGTGCTCCATAGATAGAAGTAGCAGAGGCATCTTTTAATACCGTGATACTCTCAATATCCTCTGGATTTAATCCTGCAATTGCATAAGATTGTAAATTGTCGATATTGTCTTTATCACCAAAGTCCTTAGGAATGTCATTTCCTTCTAACGGAATCCCGTCTAATACCCATAAAGGATCAGAAGAACCGTTTAACGTAGACGTACCACGAATACTGATTTTTGCAGGAGCTCCAGGTCCACCGTTTGTTGCGGTAATTTGTACCCCCGAAATTTGACCAGATAACATTTGATCTACATTGGCAACACCTGCCTGTTGGATTTCTGAAATATTAACCTTGGCATAAGACGAAGTCATTTTACGTTTTTCAATCTTTTGATATCCCGTGATAATCACTTCATCCAAACGTTCTGATGATTCTTTTAAAAAGATTTTTAAATCGGTAAAATTTCTAGAAACATCAATTTTTTGAGTTTCGTAGCCCATATATGACACGATAATATATCTGATTTCTGTGGAAACAGTAAACTTAAAATCCCCATCAAAATCTGTGGTAGAACCAAGCATTGCTCCTTGGATAACCCCGTCTATATTTGTTTTATGACTAATGATAGCCGAAGACGCAAATACAGAAGCACCAATCACAGGCATGTCAGCGTTTGTATCAAAAACGTTCCCGCTGATTGTTTTTTGCTCTTGTGCCAACAGTATGGTCGGTAGCATTAGCAATAGGTAAATAAAATTTTTCATACGTATTCTTCTTAATTATTCAAATTGTATTGGATTCTTGCTATCAAATCACTGTAATGTGCACGAGTTTCATTATCTCCGCTGCGTTTTCTTTTCTTAAACAGTTTTAAAATGCGTTCCAATTCCGCTCTTTTACTAGAGCCAATATCTGAGACTCTAGGTATGTAAGTGAAATGGATATTTTTAAACTGATGAGCTTCACTCGTCAATTGATTTTTCTTTGTTTTCTTAAGGAGAGTGTTTCTATCAACCGTTAGCACATCTACATAATTTTTTTGCGTCATTCGCTCAAACATTGTCAATGATTTACGACGTTTTGTTTGTTCAAAAATCACTTTAAACAGCCTATCAAATACATATTGCTCCGTAAAAGGCCTTGCCCCTTTTTCCAATAACAATTGATTTTCTACCACTCGCATTAAACGATCGGTTTTTAATAAGGCAAAAATGATATTGGTTTGATAGATACGCTGCATGGAAACCGGCGAATAATAACGTTCCCCGTCCGGTGCATCTCTTACTGGATATACTTTATGAATCAATTCTGGTGTAAATAACCATGCTTGTGGTAAAATAGAATGTTGGATTAAATATTCCAATGCCTCTTCCTGACGTTTGGTAGGAACGGCTTCAAAAGTATTTTTCCCATCGCCATATACCGTATTATTGATATACACACCACCAATATTTGCCATTACATGATAGGTGTACAATTCCCATTGATCTATCACAGCTTTGTATAATTTAGCTGCTTTGTAATAGCCTTTTCCTTCTTCCTGAGTCCAATCAAGAATATTAGGCATAATTCTTTTTAGATTTTTCAAACCGTATTCACTCGCCTTTACAGCATCATCTCCTAAATCTTCACTCTGAGATCGTGGGTCAATTACGGCAGCACTACTTTGTTGTGGTCCATAAAAATACAAGGGATCATTTTCATGCGCACGAATCCATTTGTTTAATATCGGAAGTTCGTCTTGTGGAGTTTCTAATCCCAACCATCGGTATCCCCAATGCATGGCATACCTATCATAAACACCAATTTTAGGAGTAATATCAACTACATCATCTCCTGGTTGTGCTACATAATTAAAGCGTGCATAATCCATAATAGAAGGTGCTGTCCCTCCCATTTTGGAAGTAAATGACTTAGATCGTAGAGAATCTACAGGGAAACTACAAGAAGCTCCCATATTATGTTTCAAACCAAATGTATGTCCGACCTCGTGTGAAGACACAAAACGGATGGCTTCTCCCATATGATCATCTGAAAATTTATTAGCTCTGGCTTTAGGATCAATCGGTCCTGTTTGAACACGTATCCAAGAGTGCAATCCTTTCATTAAATTATGCCACCATAAGATATCTGATTCTAAAATCTCTCCACTTCTAGGATCTATAATAGAAGGTCCCATGGCATTTTGTTTTTCAGAAGCTGCATAAGTTATCACCGAATATCTCACATCATCTGCATCAAAATCTACATCGTCCTTTGTAGGGAATTTCACTTCAATGGCATTCTTAAAACCAGCTGCTTCAAACGTTTCTGCCCAATCATACACTCCTTTTTCAATAAACGGGCGCCATTGTGCAGGTGTTGCAGGATCTATATAATAAACAATCGGTTTTTTTGGTGTTACTAATTCACCATTTTTATACTTTTCTATGTCCTCTGTTTTTGGCTCTAACCTCCAACGCGTAATTAGTTCTCTTTTTTCAACTTCGTGTTGCGCATCGTTGTAATAATCCATTGGTTTGGTAAAAAAACCAATTCTAAAATCAGAAAAACGTGCTTGCATTACATCTTTTGGTAACAACACTATATTTGTAGTAACYCCGATAGATAACGGTAATGCCGCACTTGCTCCTTCTTTTACAGAAGTAGTGATTAGTGACTTAATCACCATATTTTCAGGAAACGTCTTAATGGATTCTATCTTAGATAATTTAGTTTTGATGCTACCTCCTAAACCAGTATTTGAAAGTACATCACTAAAACTTTTTTCAGTACCATTAAAAACTTTATCAACTTTTATAAATACAGAAGTACTATCCGTATTTTGAGCTTCAATTTTAAATTCTTCAATGATAGACTCCCCAAAATTCTGGCGAACAGATAAGGTAATGGCATCATTTTCTGGAGAAGTGATGCGAGGGTTCACAGTCTTTACCCATACTTTTTTCAACAACGTATCCTTATAAAACCGAATCAACTTAGTTTCATAGGTCATTCCTTTATTCAATCCATGGCCGTTTAAAGAATAGGGTACTTTGGAGATTTTATTAACAATCAACATGTCCTTTCCAAGTAGACTATCAGGGATTTCAAAATAGGTTGCATCTTTTAATCTGTAAATATTAAACAGCCCTTTTTTAACCTTCCCCTTTTTTAGAAAATTTTCATAAGAAATAGCTTTCGTGTCTTTTTCTTTTACAGAGTCCTTCTCCGCATCCTTTTGAGCCAGCATATCCAAGCTGGAAAAGAGTACAAAAACAACGAATAGTTTAAAAATTAAAAAATTTCTGGGGTACGTATAGTTCATGAAAAGAATCTTAAATTTCCTCAAAGATGATTACAAAAGCAAGATCATGGAAATAAAACGGAGTGAAGTCTAAAATTTCGGGAGTGAACTTTCCGATATAGTCAATAAGGGTAAAAAACATTTGAATTTACCTTCATCTATTTCCGTTTTAAATGCATTATTTTGATAAAATTCATAACTATGTTTTAAATAACTCAAGCCTAAATGATGACTATTATAATCCTGTAGTTTTCTAGGGTTGTAATTATTTGTCACAATAATTTGATTTTCCTGTATTATTACATAAATAAACAGTGGCTTTCTTTTTGTAAATTCGTTATGCTTAATCGCGTTTTCAACTAAAGTTTCCAAGGCCAAAAAAGGAATTTTTTTAGCTAGTACTTTCATATTCGCATCATATTCTATCCKTATATGTAGGCTTTTTCCAAATCTAATTTCCTGTAAGAATATATACTGTTTCAAAAAATCCAATTCTTGCTTTACAGAAATTAAAGTATCCTGTCTCACATCCAATAAATAACGGTACACCTCCGATAATTTCAATACAAACTGTTGGGATAATTCTGTATCAATATCTATTAAAACATGCAAGGAATTTAAGCTGTTAAATAAAAAATGAGGATTCATTTTTTTCTTTAATTGACGTAATTGTAAGACTGCATTTTCACGTTGATAAATCTCGTTACTAGTTCGTAAAGTTTCCTTTTCACTGGCAATTTTTAAGTTTTGACTAAATTCCAAGCGCAATAAATACCTAGAGATACCTATCATAGCCATAAAAACAATTAAGGCCAATAAACTAATCCACGAAAAATAAGTCTTAATGGTATTTATGGATTCGTTTAAATAAATATCTACGGGAAAACTGACAATTAAAATCAAAGAAAAGGTTCCCGATTGCACCGATTTATAATAYCTTAAAACATCCAATTCTAAATAGGCCGAACGCGTTTCTAGCTGTGAAAATCGGTCTTCAATATGATTATATGAAGAAGTAACTTTAGTTGATTTTCTTAAAATACTATCTACTGATATATCCTCAAAAAAACGTGTCAATTTAGTCCCTATAAACTCAATGTCTGGATGTAACAAACAATAGCCTTCACTATTGGTCAATACTAAATAACCTCCTTCACCTCTATAATTTTCAGAGAAGTAGTTCCAGAATTTTATCAAATTAATATCGTAGCCTATTACWATTCTTCGACCATCTTGCAATCTTTTGGTAACCGTAATTCTATTATAAACAAGATTTTTAGACTTTACAATGCTATTAAAGACCTGTGTTTTAATAGAATATTCCAACTCAGAAAGTCTATTTCCCAGAGACATACTATCAGGTATATCTGAAACAATTACTTGCTTAAAACCGGCTGATTTGTCATCAACTATCGCAATAAAACTATTGGTTATTTGAGCGTTAGATAAAGATATTTCGTAAGAAAATCTTAATTTACGTATGATCTCATCAAAGGAATCATTTTCTTTATTTTGGAGTATAATCCGAGCATCATTTTCCAATTTGTAAAGCTTATTAAACTCAAACTGGACAATATTTTGTTTCGCTTTTAGGTTTCCCTCTACTATATCTCCTACTAATTTTTTAGTAACAGAAGTAATTTTAGGTGTAATCAATGCGTTTCCAATAAAAAAAAACGCTATTAAAACAAAACTAAAATAAAGGTAGGACTGGTGTTTTTTTACTTTAACTAGAAACTTCATAATTCAATCTACATATAATTAACATCAGAGAAAGCTGTTAATTATTCAACCATTTTTTAAATTCACTATTATTTTTGGAACTCACTAAAATAAGGGCCTCATTTAAGGCTGCTTCATGAAGTTCTATTTTGATTCTATTCTTAGAATACATCACAATGTTTTTTATCGCATCATGACGCACAATAAACTTCCYATTAATTTTAAAAAAGTGTTTTTTAGACAACTTATCTGTTAAATTTGAAATTGYWTCWTNNTATWANTMACTTTCTCCATTATTGGTATACAAAAACAAATACTTGTCCTGAGCCATAAAACAAGCTACTTCACGACTATTCACAGAAATTAATTGTTTACCCCGAGACACTAAAAAACGTTCTTTATAAACAAGGTCCTCTTTTTTAAGGTCCTGAGATAACCCTTCTGAAATAGTTTTTATCTCAGTGGATTCCATCGGAGGCTTTGTATCCAAATACTTCTGAATTGCAAGTGTTAATTTTTCTTTATTATAAGGTTTTAACAAGTAATCGATAGCAAAAAAACGAAAGGATTGAATGGCATATTGGTCAAATGCAGTTGTAAAAATAATGGGGGTTTTAATATTTAAACTCTCGAAAACCTCCAAACTTTCACCATCTCCTAGGTGAATGTCACTGAAAATTAAATCACAACTATTGGTTTTAAACCACGCTAAAGATTCTTCAACACTCTCTAGTCTTGCTTTAATTTTGATATTAAAATCACTTTTTAACAATAAATTCTCTAAGGATACTGCTGCTAAATCTTCATCCTCTATTATAACCACCTCCATATTCAACATTTAGACTGAGTAACTTTACAGTTACTTTTAAAACCAAATGCAAACTTACTATAAAATGTTTACTAACAGCGTCTATGCAATTTAGAAAAATAAGAGTTATTATTTTATTTAGCGTTTAGTCCGTGTTAAGTTTGCCATAATTTGATTGTAATTGGAGTTATTAGGAGCCAATTGTAATAATATCTTACACGTTGTTAATGCCTGTTGATTCTGGTTTAACTTTAATGCTGCTATCAATTTTAAATACAATNAACGCTCGTTATTTGGAGCTGCTTTTAATCCTTTTTCTATACTTTTTAAGGATGCTTTATGCTTCCCTATCTCTTGTAATTTAATAGCATAATTATAAATAGCGTTCATATTTAAAGGTGCTTTTACACTTGCCTTCCCTAAATATTCCAAGGCTTTATCTCCATTTCCAATTTCATTATACAACAAGCCTAACATATAGTAGGATTCTCCAAAAGCAGGCTCTTGTACAATTACTTTTAGATACAATGCTTCGCTCTCCTTCACTTTTCCTTGCTGATAGTATAACAATGCCAAATTCATTCGAGACATATTATATCGATTGTCGATTTCTAAGGCTTTTTTATAGGCTTTTACCGCTAAGTCTTGTGCTCCTTTTTGCTGATGATATACGGCTACTTGATGCATTCCTGAAGCAAAATCCGAATTCATATCAAGGTTTTCTTTAAAATCTTCTTCTGCTATTTTATAGTCTGCCAGCTTAGAAATATCTTCCCCAATCGTATTAAAATAACGTGCTGCAAAAATCCGGACACTACGAATAGAGTCTGATAACATCTCCGTAATTTGAGGTGTAAAATCCGTGGTTCCGATACGTTCCAATGCATTGATAGATTCTGCACGCATTAAACTAGATGGGTCTTTTAAAAACTTAGCAATTTCCTGAACATCTTCGTAGGAAGAAACAACATTCGCAAATTGTTTCAACGCAGTAGCTCTCGCTATTTCTGGATATGTTGCATTCGAAAACAATACTTTAAATTCATTTTTATCTTCAAAATACCCTTTTAACAAATGATCTGAAAAATGATCTTTACGCTCCGCACCATATTTTTCGATTACAAAATCACTGGCCCATTTATCCGTTTTGTCCGTATGGCAACCTGTACATGCATTCGGAGTGTCGTATTTCTCCGACTGATCTGGTCTTGGAATTCTAAAACTATGATCGCGTCTAAAATCGTTCCCCATATATATTCTACCCGTCATATGACAGTTGATACATTGGGACGCTTCCGTATTTTGTTTATGAAAATGATGTTCTGGAGTATCGTAATTTGGCGTGTGACAGGTCATACATAAATCGTTCCCGTCTTTTTTCAACTTTAACGAGTGTACATCGTGACAATCTCTACATGAAATTCCCAATCCGTACATTTTACTTTGTACAAAAGATCCATATACATAATCCTCGTCCAATATTTGCCCATCCAACTCATAAGTTGGAGCTTCCAATAAACTCGGGTAATAATGATCCAAAAATCCTCCTTCATAATCATAATAGTTGGCTATTTGACTACGTCTAGAATGACAACGGGCACAATCATCAACCACTTTTTTACCGATATTCCCAGTAGACATGTGAATTTCTGGAGGAGCCCCAACAAGCTCTTCATTTTCATAATAAGCGTTGTGCTCACTTCCAGGTCCATGACAGGCCTCACAACTCACATTTATCTCATCAAAAGTAGTGGTGAATTCATAGGTTTCCGTATTGTAATTCTTGTGTAAATTGGTAGAATGGCAATCGGCACACATAGTATTCCATCGCTGACTTCCACCGGACCAATTAATCCACTCGTCATGTACAATATCTAAATTAGGCTGTAAGTGGTACCATTTTTTTTCCACAGTATCCCAGGCTGTTAATAAACAATTGTATTCCCCATTAGGAAACGCTACAATATATTGTTGTAAAGGTGTAAATCCAAAGGTATAAACAATTTTATAATCGATATAAGTACCATCCTCTCCTTGAGTGTTCACATAAAAATCGCCTTCCTTTTTAAAAAAAGTACTGGTTACATTATTATGTGTGAATGTTGCATTGTTAAAATCACCTAACACAGAGATAGCATCGGCTAATTTCATAGCTTGATCATGATGTGAATCTTTCCAACTGGCAAATTCCTCTTCGTGACAGGTTTTACAACTTTCACCTCCTACAAAAGTAGCATTGCTAGCATGTTGTTTTTTTATGTCGCTGTACTCAGTTTTTTTCTCTGAATTACAACTGGCAAAAAGCAATACAATAAGTGAAAATTTTAAAATAGTAAAAAAAGATAAAAAGGGGTGCTTAGGGTGTCTCATGAATATTTCTTGGAATAAAGACCGTTTACTTTGCGTAAAATACGGTACTACTCCACAAAAATAGGCGATAAAAGGTGAAACAACTGTACTTACGACTGTTAAATTGGGGATTATTTAGTCTTTTATCAAAAAAATAACGGTAGAGACGCAAAATTTTGCGTCTTTACCGTTGTTGGGGCGAAGTAAGGGCGAATTGCAATTCGCCCTTACGCCCTTACTTCGCCCCTACGCCCGGTGTGTGGGCGAATGCCATTCGCCCCTACACCAACGATCCTTCAATAATTTCTTCTACCACTTCTGGGTTTAATAAAGTCGAAATATCTCCTAAATTACTCGTGTCGTTACTGGCTATTTTACGTAAAATACGTCTCATAATTTTCCCTGAACGTGTTTTTGGTAATCCCGGTACAAATTGAATCCTATCCAGTTTTGCAATAGGCCCCACAGTACGACTTATCAAATCGTTGATTTCCTTACGCAAGAAATCTTCATTTTCTGGAACTTCATACACAATTACATAGGCATACAAGGCATTTCCTTTGATATCATGTGGATACCCTACAATGGCAGATTCCACAATATTACTGTGTTCATTAATCACATTTTCTATAGGTGCTGTTCCTAAATTATGTCCAGAAACGATAATTACATCATCTACTCTACCAGTAATTCTATAATTTCCTTCTAGATCTCTAAAGGCACCATCACCTGTAAAATACTTCCCTGGGAAGGCGGTGAAATAGGTTTCTTTATAGCGCTCATGATTGTTATAAATAGTTCTAGCGATAGCTGGCCAAGGAAATTTAATACACAGGCGTCCATCGGAAGGATTTGGCATTAATTCCGTTCCATCTGTCTCTACCAATACGGGTTGAATCCCTGGTAATGGGCGTGTTGCAAACGTTGGTTTAGTAGGCGTTACATTTGCCAATGGCGAAATCATAATTCCTCCTGTTTCTGTTTGCCACCAAGTATCTACAATAGGAGATTTTTGTTTTCCAATTTTCTCATCATACCAGTGCCAGGCCTCTTCATTAATGGGTTCTCCAACGGTCCCCAATACTTTTATCGAACTAATATCATGTTTATCAATTAAACTAGTTGGATGCGCAGCCAAGGCTCTAATAGCCGTTGGCGCCGTATAAAACTGTGTTACTTTATGTTTTTCAACGATGGCCCAAAAACGACCAAAATCAGGATAACTAGGGACTCCTTCAAACATTAACGTAGTGGCTCCTGCTCCTAGTGGACCATAAACAATATAAGAATGCCCCGTAATCCATCCGATATCTGCGGTACAGAAATACACGTCATTTTCTTCGTATTGGAACACTGTTTTAAAAGTATAGGCCGTGTATACCATATACCCCGCACAGGTATGTACCATTCCTTTAGGTTTCCCTGTAGATCCTGAA
>NVSD01000160.1 GCA_002401105.1 Flavobacteriaceae bacterium
ACCCAAGAAGTAAGAATACTACAAACGGAATGAGCGGTATTAATATGGTATAACTAAAGTTCATGTGCTATTAATATTTTGATGTGGTAGTGTCGTCAACTTCAACAGAAGTGATTTGTCTATACAAATTAATAATGATGGCGATAGCCAAGGCTGTTTCTGCAGCTGCCACTGCGATAATGAAAATTCCAAAAATGGCTCCTTCTAACTTGTCAGGAAACATATATTTGTTAATCACTACAAAATTGATAACGGTTGCGTTTAAAATCAATTCGATGGACATCAATACAGAAATTAAATTCTTTCGGGTAAAAAAACCATAGATACCAATAAAAAACAGAATGGTAGTTAGGCTTAGTATTTCGTAAATGCTGACTCCTAATATCATGATTGTGCTTCGTTTTTATCAGTTAGTTTGTTGCTTTTTGCTACGATAATGGCTCCGATCATGGCAGCTAGTAAAAGGATACTGATTACCTCAAAAGGTAAAATAAAYCCTCCATCTCCAGTGCTTAAAAGTTTAAGTCCAATATCTCTTACTTCAATGGAATTTTGATTTTCAACTACTTTAAAATCGTAGTCCCAAATAACAYATAAAAAAGTAGCGATWCCKGCCAAACTRATGCTTCCTGCAATTACTTTTTTYAKGGTTTTAGCCATGTCTAATTCCATTTCTATATGATGAATTAGGAATACAGAGAAAATAATTAAGACAATAACACCACCTGCATATACAGTCAGTTGTACGGCAGCTAAAAAATTATAATCCAATAAGAAATAAAGACCTGCAATTCCCATAAGAGCAAACAGTAGATAGATAACCGAACGTARCATTTTTTTGCTAGTAACCGATGCAATGGCCATACCTATAATGAGCACAGCGAGTATATAAAATATAATTTGTTCCATAATTTAATCTTCTACGCCAGGTTGTAGTTTGGAACCAGGCTTGTTTAATACACGGGTTAAATGTTTTCTGTCGTATACAGAGTTTTCGAAATTTTGACCCCACTTAATAGCATCCGTAGGACAGGCTTCTATACAAAGTCCRCACATGGTGCACATGGCTAAATGATAGATGTGTTGGTCAATTTTCTTCTTCTTTTTACCTGTTTCTGGGTCTATTCCTCGGTCCCAAATAATTTCGATGGTTCCGTTTGGACAGGCAATTTCACATTTCTGACAACCTGTACATCTGTGTTCGTTTTCTTCGTTGTGAGGCATAATTACTTCGCCTCTAAAGCGGTCAAACATTTTTAAGGTGTCTCTGTTTTCCGGGTATTGTTGGGTAATGGCTCCCGTTCTTGCCTTTAGCAAGTACTTTCCGGTAACACTCATACCGGAGAGCAATGATTTTATTCCATTATATATATCTGAAAAATAACTCATAATTCTTAAAATTGAATGGTTAAGTTACGCCAAACTACAAACGCCATAATAACGAGGTTCATTAAGTTTAACGGTAGTAAATATTTCCACTCCAAGGTTAATAATTGATCGATTCTTAAACGAGGGAATGTCCATCGGAACCACATCATTAAAACAATAATTWGGAATGTTTTTAATCCAAACCAAAWCAGACCTAGCATCGGGATGGATTCGGTAATGCCAAATGGTGATAACCATCCTCCAAAAAATACCGTTGCAGCAATGGCTGCGATGATAAACATGTTTACAAATTCTGCTAAGAAAAAGTAAGCGAACCTCATTCCAGAATATTCTGTATGGAATCCTGCTCCTAATTCTGATTCGGCTTCTACTAAATCAAAAGGTGCTCTGTTAGATTCTGCGGTACCTGCAATCATAAAAATCATAAAAGCAATCACAGCAGGGATATGTCCTTGGACAATTAACCAACCGTTTTTTTGAAATGCTACTATTTCTGATAATTGTAAGGAACCTGTTAGTAACACCATTGTTAGTAATGAGAGTCCTACTGATAGTTCGTAGCTAATGGTTTGTACTCCACTTCGCATGGCACCAATCATAGCAAATTTATTGTTACTGGCCCATCCTCCTAACAAAATACCAATCACTCCAATAGAGGAAATGGCGATTAAGAAGAAAATTCCAATGTTAATATCAAAGGCATGTAGTTCTTCCGTAAAAGGAAAAACGGACAAGGCCATTAAAGCAGTAATAATTGGAAAATAAGGGGCTAATTTAAATAGGAATTTWTCGGCCTTGTCTATAATGGTTAATTCTTTTGAAACCAGTTTTAAGGCATCGGCCAATGTTTGTAAAAGTCCTTTGTAACCAACTCTGTTAGGACCTAAACGCAATTGGAACCATGCGGCTATTTTACGTTCTAATAATACGAGGTACAAACCGGCAACAGCAAAAAATGCTAAAAACACGGTGGCAATAAGTATCATTTCTACGATACTTGCAACGCCCTCTGGCATAACACTAAATAACCAATCGTGTATGGTTCGTGTAATGGATAATGGTATTCTCACTTGAAAAATATTTAAAATGTGAATGATATACTATATGTTACTGACGGGTAGGTTGTTACCTGTCGATATCTGGTACTACAATGTCCAATGTGGCCATGGTAGCTACTAAATCTCCAATTTTTCCGCCTGTTGCAATTTTATTTAACAAGTTTAAGTTGGATAACCCTGGCGAACGGAATTTAACACGGTACGGGTTTTTAGTTCCGGTACTGTTAATATAAACACCTAATTCTCCACGTGCTGTTTCTACCTTTTGGTAAAACTCTCCTTTGGGTAATTTAATAACCGCTTTGGTGGCTACTTGGAAATCCCCTTCAGGAATGTTGTCTATCAATTGCTCTATAATAGCCATTGATTCCCACATTTCTTGAATTCTTACTTGGTAACGAGCAAAGGTGTCTCCTTCTGTTTTTAGGGACTCATTAAATTTAACCTGCGTATAAGCACTATATGGATGGTGCTTTCTAACATCACAAGAATATCCCGAAGCACGCCCTACAGGACCTGAAGCTCCAAAAGAAATAGCGTCTTCCTTTGTTAATATACCAACGCCTTTAGTTCTTTTTTGAAAGATGATATTGTTGGTTAACAAGGTGTCGTATTCTGGTAATTTTGTTTTAAAGTGTACGATAAAATCCTTGACACGTTTTACAAAATTTGGGTGGATATCAAACATTAATCCTCCGGGTTTGTTRTAATTCATAGTCAAACGAGCACCACAAGTTTCTTCGAAAATGTCGTTGATTAATTCGCGATCTCTAAATCCGTAGAAATAGGTAGTTAAAGCACCTACATCCATTCCCATTACRCCCCACCATAAGTTGTGAGAGGCAATACGAGTTAATTCAGAAATAATTGTTCTTATTACTTTTACACGTTCTGGAACTTCTAATTCCAATGCGTTTTCCACTGTTAAACAAACAGCTTCGTTATTCATATGAGAGGATAAATAATCCATCCTATCTGTTAAATGTACAATTTGCTGATAGCTATCGCGCTCGCACATTTTTTCTATAGATCTGTGAATATATCCTAAATCTGGTTCTACGTTTTTAATCGTTTCRCCATCAATAGTCAATATCAATCGGAGTACACCATGGGTAGCAGGRTGCTGAGGTCCCATGTTGATAAAATACTCTTCCGTTTTTACGTTTTTATTAGTTGGGTTTGTGATCATTGCTACGTTATTTAATAATCATATTATCGACATCTACATAATCCTTTCTCAAAGGGAATCCTTCCCAGTTTTCTGGCATAAATAATCGTCGTAATTTGGGGTGATTGGTAAACGTAACGCCAAAAAGGTCAAAGATTTCCAATTCGTGAAAATCGGCTGTTAACCAAATGTCGGTTACGGAATCAAAGGTTGGGTTTTCTCTATCGCTTGTGTTTACTTTTACCACCAATTGATGCCTAAAAGTAGTAGATTCAAGATGATAAATCACTCCTAATTCCTTCCCCCAATCCAYTCCTGTTACACAAAACAAGTAATCGAATTGAGTGTCTGTATTTRTTTTTAACTGTTTCATTAAGCTGTGCAACTGTTCAGGWGCCACKGTARTGGTTAAAAACTGAGTRTTTTCTTCKGTGAATTCTAAGTCAGGAATCCAACCACTAATTAAAGTTTGTAAATCGCTGTTTGTCATCGCTTTCATATTAGTTACCTTCATCAAATCCATCAATAGGATTTATTTTACTCTTCATACTTTCAGTACGTATTTTGTCTTGCAACATTAACATACCTTCTAATAACGCTTCCGGTCTTGGTGGACATCCTGGTACGTATACATCAACAGGTATTACGTGGTCAGCTCCTTTTATTACCGAATAGGAATTGTAAAAAAATGGTCCTCCAGAAATAGCGCAAGCACCCATGGCGATTACGTATTTTGGCTCTGCCATTTGGTCGTATAATCTTCTTAAAACAGGTGCCATTTTATTGACAATAGTTCCTGCAATGATAATTAAATCTGCTTGTCTAGGAGAAGGACGTGCCACCTCAAATCCAAAACGCGAATAATCGTGCTTAGCTGCTCCCGTTTGCATCATTTCAATAGCACAACAGCTGGTTCCAAAATAAAGGGACCATAAGGAGTTTGAACGTCCCCAGTTGATAACTTTGTCTAATGATGTTATAATTACATTGGCTCCATTTCCTGCAGGAATTACTTTTCCTGGGAAATCGGCTGGTATTTCGTTGTTTACTTTAGTTAGTCCCATTTTAATGCGCCTTTCTTCCATGCATATCCTAAACCTAATCCAAGGATACTAAGGAAAATTAATATTTCGATAAATGCAATTCCACCGGTTTCTTTAAAGACCACTGCCCATGGTACTAAAAAGGCAATTTCGATGTCAAAAATTAAGAAAAGTATCGCGTACAAATAGTAGCTTACTTTAAATTGAACCCATGTAGGTCCAATGGTTTTCATACCGCTTTCGTAGGGTTCCCGTTTCTGGACATTATCGGATTTATGTGATATTAAATTCGATAAAAAGCGAATTTGAATCTCAAGTTTGGAGTACATCTAACTATAATTGGATTGTTTTTGGCTATACAATTTTGGTCGCCTTGGCCTATTTAATGTTGCTATTGTTCTTGAGAAAGTATCGAGTGGAAATTTTTGAAGACAATAATGCTTTAGATAATTTGGATA